>JAVBJR010001146.1:0-3426 GCA_031546965.1 Dysgonomonas sp. | reverse complement strand
TAACTCTTCATATCTTGCCCATCAAAGTAGACGATAAACATCGTACTGGCAAAGCAATTTTTCCTGGTTTACAAATGGCCTCGTACTATTTAAACTTCACAAAAGGTAAGCCTACTCGTGTACACAATCTTCCCTATACTACATTCCGCCCCATTTTCTTAACAAAACTGTCTTGCAGATTCCAATGTTTGTGGAGGTACAACCTCTACTAAAAAATGCACTCATCTGTGCTTGATAAAATCTGCTGGCGTAAGTACTTGCAAGTGCCCTTCTGGATTTAAGCTTGGGATAGATTCAAAGACGTGTACTGGTAAGTCGACATGAGGAGGTGGCCTGATTTCCACACCTGTATTAAACTTGGTTGTTCTTGATTAACAGCTGAAGGAAAGTGTTCTGAGCTAGAGTTCACCTGTGAAGATAAAACTTGTATTCCGTTATCTCTGAAGTGTGATAATATTGTAGACTGTGCTGACAAATCTGATGAATTAAGCTGTGGTAGATGCTTTTTTCAAATTCCAATTCTCAAACCACATCTTAGTTACATGTGTGAATTCCGTTGTTTAATCGTAGGACCAGTTTGTGACGAAGATAAATTTGCTTGCGGGGATGGCCGTTGCATTTCCAAGGAATGGGTTTGTGATCATCGACGCGATTGTTCTGATGGATCTGATGAAAAAGACTGCGGTAAGTTAAATGGTTCATTTCTTCATGGTACCAATGTACTACATGGATTTCTTCTGTTGCGCAGTCGCTGCCTCGTGTGCACCTGGGTTCTTCAGGTGTGATAACGGACGTTGCATCCATGAACGTTGGCATTGTGATGGTGAATCGGACTGCTTGGATATGTCTGATGAACTACTCTGTCCAAATAAGACTTGTGGCAGCAATGAATTTAGATGCAATTCTTCCACCTGCATTTCCATAATATGGCGCTGCGATGGAGAACCCGATTGTCAAGATTCATCTGATGAACAAGGATGTGGTACATGTAGTCCTACTAAACCAGTCACTTGAAATGGTACGCTAAAGCCCAGCAATTAAGTGGCTAATAATTTCTTTTAGTGTCTCCACATGGACACTCGTGCAACACTGGGGAGTTTGAATGCAACAACCACCGTTGTGTGGACATGAAGTTGAAATGTGATGGTAGTGACGATTGTGCTGATGGGTCGGATGAAGATCATTGTGGTATGTTGCACGAAAATATTTTACATTATTCAATACTTGATTTGCAGAGCCTTATTTTAATTTTTGTGCAGAACATGAACTGAAAGTAGAGTGTCCTAAACCATTGTTTCAATGTCGCTCTGGCAAGTGCATCAGCCAAAAGTCTGTTTGCGACAATATAGCAGATTGTCATACTGGAGAAGACGAAAACGATTGCTGTAAGTATGATTACATCCAACAATTCTGTACTATATTTCAATATTTCTTTCTTTTACAGCTACTAACACTTGCAAAATGGAAGAATTCTCTTGCCTAGACAACAGCAGTTGTGTTCCCAAATCTTGGACATGTGATGGAGATCCAGATTGTTTTGATGGATCGGATGAACACTTGCCACAATGTCACTTGTGGTCTACTACTCCTCCAATTGCAGTAGTACGTTCTGGAGTTTTCCCAACAACTACAAAACGACAAACTCTTCATACCTATATGGAAGAAGATTGGAACAAGAATTTATTTACACTTCCAATTAGGAATACTTCCACTACAACTGTTGCATGTAAGTTAACCTTCTCCAAAACAAACCTCAAATCTTAGATGTTCTGTAAATGCCAACCATTGTTCAAACTAATTTTACAGCACCACCAGCAACTGTATGCCCTCTTAACATGTATGGATGTGGAAACGGACAATGCATAAAGTTGGAGCACTTTTGTGATCAAAAGTCGCAGTGTTCAAATGGATTCGACGAAGGGAAATTTTGCGGTACCCATCTTGTTCTTTATTTAACTCTGAAAACTATAAGTATGTAAACTTTAGTGCATTTTGCAGGTACTATGTGTATTGATAACGGTGGATGTGAAGATTTTTGCATACCACATCCTTCTGGTCCTGTATGCAAATGCAGACCTGGATTTGTTAAATCCTCGAATGGGATAAACTGCATTGGTTAGTAAATTTAATAAATTCACTCCATATTCAAACTCGTCTAAAATCAATTGTTTAACCTATAGATGTGAATGAATGTGAACCTACACATGAATGCAGTCACTTCTGTGATAATCTACCTGGAACGTTTTCGTGTAGCTGTGCAACTGGATACAGCCTGGCACCAAATCACTTGCATTGCAAAGCTAATGGTACTTCATATTCTACATAAATTACATCTCCATCAAACATCTAAAATTTCCTCGATGTTTCGTACATTCACAACTTGCATTCGTTTGTTCTCATTCCAGCTCCACCTGCCTGGTTATTGACTGCATTTTCCAACAAAATCACGATCATGCCTATGAATCTATCCACAACTCGTGTCCTCCATCAAAGCAAGAGTAGTGAAATCTACGCTGTAGATTTCGACTACTATGCTAGTGAAATATACTGGATGGATATAGCTAATGTAATTGCATCATTATATATAATAACATATTTATTCGTAGTATAAGATATATTTTTCCTCCCAGGGTGCAGTTGTAAAGCGCAATTTGACTTCCAAAAACCTATCTGTGGTTGTCCAGGGTCTTGTAGTTCCAACTCCAATAGCAGTAGACTGGATTGTGAAAAATCTGTTTTTCTGGGATGTTAGTGGCGATATTATGGTCTGTTCCATGTCTGGAAATGATCATTGTGCTGTTGCATTTCACGTTGGACAAGAGGAACTTAGTAGCATGGTTGTCCATGCTCCTCAAGGGTACGTGGCGACTAATCGCGTTATGTAATGTGCAGTTATAACTAAGCTGTTCTTGCAGGAAGTTGTTCTGGAGCATCTGGAGTAAAACTATTGGTGATGGTAGAGGCCGAATCGAGACTGCTTGGATGAACGGCCAACGTCGAAAGGTCTTGGTGTCCGTAAAGGTCATCTGGCCAACTGGATTAAGTTTGGACTTTGTAATGCACAGACTATACTGGGCAGATGCGAGCAGACGTACCATAGAAAGTGTTAATTGGGACGGCACCAATAGGAAAGTAGTAGACACTTATTCCACCATATTGGTATATAATTACAACAGGTTATTCTTTTTAACAGGCATTCGATTCATGGATCCGAACACGCATATCCAATGCATACAGCGAATTTTGAAGACAAATTATTTTGGGCAGACTGGCGTGCTGGTTCATTATTTGACTGCGATAAGAGAACCTGCACAAAAATATCTATTATTGCAGATCATGTGGTAAAAATTAAGGCTGTGGCTGTACTTCATCCTGTTCAGCAACCGATAACGGGTATGATTATTACTTCAACAACTTATAATAGTT
>JAVBJR010000245.1:0-3248 GCA_031546965.1 Dysgonomonas sp. | reverse complement strand
GTTGCTGCTGGCGTCATGGACGCGCGTTGCTGCAGGCGTCACGGACGCGCGCCCATGACGCGCCTTTCTGAATACCCCTTTAAGGTCTGTTCCAAACGGAGTGTTCTGTTTAACCCAAAACAATTGGGTTGGAAATTCGTCTGGGCGCGACCGGGTTAATTCCGAAATTGTTTGGTTACCTCCATTCCGGTGGAGTTGGGGAGATTGGCTAGTTTGTGTGCGGTTCGAATTGTTAGAACCGGGTTGTGTGGTGAGTATTCTTTTTCACAGAGTGTAAATTAGAGTTCTTTGTGTCCCGTGTTAAGCGTTTATTTCGAGTGCTCTTTCTACTGTTTAATAAATTTGCTTTCCTGTTTACTACTAATTCTTTTCAGACTCACAACAGATACTCAGTTACTTAAGCGACCGAGTATTATAATAACCGAGGGTTGATATAGTGACAGCAATGTTGAAATTGCCATTAGAAGAGTAAATATCGCGATTTTATTCTTTTAGCCATAAAATTATGTACAGGGCATGTCCCAATTTTTATTAGTCTGCCGACGTGGCTCTCTTTATCTGATGATGATGTCACCACCTAAGTAAATATTATAATGGTTTTTCTGTTTATTTACCTGGTTAACTACGTACTTTTTACCTCTAATTTATGGTGCTGCTTGACAGCTTCTATTTGCTGAGAAATTATTGATGATTTTTGGAGCTTGGTCTTGACAACTGTCTTTTCGCACTCATTGCTGGAAGATTGTATTTGGAATCCTGTCCATCCACGCTATTTTCCCGACGGTCGTGTTCCCTCGTTTGTTCATTAAGTACAAACCAACTAGACGAGATCCAGTGGATCCCATCCTCTGCCACCGGCATCGGCAGAAGTTACTGAAAAGGTATACCAACATTTCCGCGGATATATCAATGGAAACAACGCAGCAGCAGTTCTTACTAGATGGGAAGGTATGACTCCTGACAGAGCGTTGTGTATGAAACTCACTTTACAACACACACCAGAATCTGGCCTTACAGCATTCATAACTATAGGAAAGCAATTCGATCATTTGATGACTTTCCATGGAAGACTATCAGCAACATGTTACCCGGTGAAATGGCAAACTTTGCAGCAGCAGTAAGTAAAGTTAACCATAATCCCTATTATGGATTCAACCATGACCTTGGTATAGTACGCTCCACAAAATTTAAAGGACTTGGATATGTGGCCAAAGAACTAGTGATAAGACGTCTAGGGATGGACAGCAAATATTCCCCATAGAGCTGCGATTGATGAGCGATGATCAGAAATGAGATTAATACTGAGTTGTCAGGCCCTGGAATCATCGAGAAATTTTTACAAATAATAAAGAGAACAAGCAACTGAATATTCGCCAGGATACTCACAAACGACTACCAACCACCAACACCCACCGTCTACGGGGCCAGCTTGAAATCTGGTCACGAGATCACAAGACGGGCAGCACAAATCATACCTAGTGCGCTATATATACGTAATTCATCCGAAAAAACCCTACAAGAACATCTTCCATGGCTGGAAGAATATATCTCCTGACAGTTGCGGCGCCCTACACCTGGCTATTCTTAAAAATAATCTTATATTTCAGCTTTCCATTTCTCCTTGGTTTTCATCCTTCAGTAACGACCTGAGCATGTAGTGAAGGGGAGATGGGGTGATGCATACTCTCCCCTATCATCCACTCTTGGTTTGCAACCGTGGTTGGTTACAAGGGCGGGCACATTGAACATTGAGCATGTTACAATGTGGCAATGTACGATTTGTCTCAAATTGTATTGCCACGCATGTATAGCATTTTTTTGAAAAACAGTTTTGAAGTACCTATGGAGATCCCTCATGACATCTATCACATGCACATCATGTGCAACGTCATCTGGCACCCCAGCCATATCTTAGAGCTCCGTGTCTGCAGTCCGCACCGCTTGGCATAGGGGCCACAGGCCTCTGTACCCTTTACGCATGCCCAATAGTTCTCCCAGTGCTTATATACAAGCAAGTGCTTCGGGAAGATACTGGTTGGCGGAGGAATCTCCACCTGGTCCTGAGTACGAAGAAGAGTATGAAGAAGTGGTGTGCACCATACCAGTCACACCACTCGTGCATCACTACCACACCGTGTGTCACTCCTTCCGTGCTGTGGTGCAGGATGTGGTGGTTGATTTGTGGGAGAGCGGTTGGGTCCTCCTACAAGGCCTACCCTGTTTCAGGGAGTCTCCTCTTCTGCAGCGTTTGGAAGTTTAAAGTCATACTAGTTCACATTTCAACATTGTCATCATAAAATACCTTCTTGTCCTGTTTGCTACCATGTCAGCTGCCACCATAGAAATTGCCTTGTAAATCAGAACACATGAACTGTTCGGATTTCTATCGATTTGCTCCAGCAATTCAGGTCACCCCACACCCCAACCAGTATTTTATGATTTTAAGGTTGACATGAGAACTACTATAGAACCCAGTGCATGTGTTTTGTGTCGTGTGTTGCTACGTGTTATTAGGCTGTGTTTGTCGTCGTTTTTGCGGGTGCCTTTGAGCTGGCATGCCATTCCACAAACGCGCTTTCAAATTTGCTTAAAACTACGGTAAGCTCAATTCATCTGCTGAAGCTTTTATCGTGCAAGTGTTGTTTGCTTTGCAATCGCGGGAAAAGCACATATTTGAGACGGATTTTCCCAAATAGCGGGGAAGCGAAAATACACCCGCTAATCCGGCGGTCACTGACTGGATGATCACACAGGAGGGGGCGTGTCTGGTGCAAAACCTGGGAGTTAAAGCATGGAGCACAAAGTTTACCTGCTCAAATAGGTCGACGGTAAACTCACCCTTACACAATTTGTCGGTTGGTGGTTTTGCACTGCATGGGGGCTGTACATAAATGATGTCACAAATTTAATATTTGTTATTCAGCAATTTTTGGACAACACCTTCATCACACAATGCTACCATTGTATGATGGCAAATCAATAACCAACATCGTTTGTTTTTTATGTTTATTTTTCATATAAACAGTCGTTACCTATTATGCATAACAAAACTCCACTACAGTTGTGTTATGCATAAAAGGTAAAACATGCAGCTTGTTGTATGTGTATACTGTAAAAGTGGTAATGTTTCGCGCGGCTTTATTTTCGCGCTTTTCGCGCTCCTTTGACCTTCCGCTAAAATTAAAACCTCGCTAAATTTAAACTCCGGTAAATTTAAATTCCCGGTAAAAATTGTCTTGTTGAGTTGT
>JAVBJR010000068.1:0-2652 GCA_031546965.1 Dysgonomonas sp. | reverse complement strand
CATACATCGAAGCTCGAAGAAGACTAGTGGAACGTTTTTCCCTGGAACCAGTACCACCTTTGATCCTGGCACAGCGAATCAAGCTTCGACGTGGGATGACCATTAGACAGTACTTCGAAGAGAAAACTACCTACCTGTATCGGACCAAGCTAGCAGAAGCTGATATGGTAAGCAGCCTTACTGAGGGATTGCCCAGCGAGTACCAACCCTACATCTACTCAGCGCGCTGCCAGACCTTGGCAACCTGGTTGGAAGTAGCTTCTCAGATCGAGGCTGTTCAACCCGTGCAGCGCTCAAAGGCAACACCTGCACAGGTTCATGAAGCTTCTTTTGCGACGGCCAATCCCACACCATATTCTGTAATTAAGGAGAAGTCAGCAACACCCGTTAGACCCAAGGAACCATGCAAATACTGTGCTAAGAAGACAGGAAAGCAGTTTTATCATTGGCACTCTGAATGCAGAAATCGACCCAAGACCGAAAGAAGAAGTTCTCAAACTGGAACTGGAGAAACCGAAGCGGCTACCAATGCTGCCTTTTTGAATAACCATGCTGTCCACGACCAGTTCATTAAGGTACCTGTGACTGCAAAGGACACACCAACCCTTGCTGTCCTGGACACTGCTTCTACTAGCAACATTGTCAGTCAAAACTTCGCAAAAATGGCTCATCTGACAGTTGAACGCGAGTATACTCGATCAATTTAGTGACCTAATTGTCTTTGCAATAAAATAACGAAAAATACCCTGTCAGTTCTCCTTTAAAGCAAATTGGTCAACACATTTGATTGCAACAAGCAATGCTAAAGTAGACGGCTTTCACAGAAGCGTCATAACTAATTTGCAATGTTGTCAATTAAAGGAGCAATGCGCATTGTCCAATCCCTTTGTGGCATTTGTTAGGCCTTGTTGCGCATGGCTTGAGTTTCTGAGGACTTGTAAAGGCTGCTGCTAGTGCTATTTCAGTAAGAAGTGTGTTGCTTTTCCACAAAATATCAAGAGTTGGAAATTGTGAAGGTAACGTTGATTCACGATGAAGGAATGAAGTTCTTGTTTTATATATAAGGAAACTAAAGTAATGTCTTATCAACTAGGACTATTTTCAACTTGAATTGAGCTTGACAAAATGTATATTAAAAGCATCATTACTGCATGTATCAATGTGACCGAATTAATAAAAAATGTCATTTCATAATCGATTGAATTTATTATTAAGCTTTGATCAGTCAGTATACATGAAAGTATATCTGATTTCTCTTGAAAGATCTATATGAGCCATGTCTTTTGTAGTAGTTAAAGGAGAAATGTCATGGTTATTTCTCATATTTTTAATTATTTTCAAAGATTTTTTCAAGTTATACTATGAGAATTCGCGGCCAATAAAATTTCTATATTTTAACTACATATTTGGCAATTTTTCTTATATTTCCTATATATCTTTTACGATTTTTACTTTGCAGCCTGGAAGGGGTTAACATTTAATGCTCAGACATTCCATATTCACTTTTATGTGCGCTATACTTTGAATACAGAAGTTATTAAAGAATTAATAAACCTTTTAAATTAATATTTCAAAGATAATGGACACCATATATATCGATATATTAATTGACAGGTATATTGACCTCACAAACACGTCATTCAACTTTTTCAAGTCAACATTTCATTGAAAACAAACATTGGATTTTTTCAACCCAACTGATATTAAATACAAAAACGAAAGTTACAGGTAAACATTTATTGGTGGTACTTGCTAGTATAACAGATGTGTTCCAGTTATGACCCCACCCTCTGTCGACACACTGACCAAGTATACATTGCAGCAAAAATATTTTGAAATGTTTCATGAGTTTGGAAACAATAACAATGGGTGTATTGGCCATCAAGTATCAACAAATTTCCAATAAAAAACCTTTCCATTAATGCTGACAATCCATATTCAGACATGGAGTCCTGGCAAAGGGTTGTAGCTTTTTGCCTTATATTGGCTCTTTCTACGTGTGATGCTACCTTGTTGCCACCTAAAAGACAATTACTTATTCCTGGCTGTAAGTGATCATAGATCAGATTTTTATGCACACTCAAACGCAATTACACGTATCATTATTATTATTATGTGGCAATTGTACCATAGTAGTACGTAGTCTGGTGTAGCACATTTTGGGGAAACCTTCTACGAAATATCAATTGAAGCACTGACTCGAAGAAGGGCCTAACCAACATTTTGGCCAAAATGAGATTTCAGTACCAACATGTTGTTTGAATTTTTGTGCATCGATCTTGCCAAATTTTATTGGTGAGAAAGTAATTTGCGGGGCAAGAAATTGACATAAAACGATTGCCGCGCATCTGTTTTTAAATACGTTCGAAAAAGATGGCCGCCGCCAACGGCTATTTTACCGCTTCCGCGGGTCATAAAACAATCAACCGCGGCCAAAAAAAAACGTGAAATGTATCGAAATAGGCACACATAATGCGAAAAAGGCTAAAGGATGCAGGGAAGTTGTATTCGGGAGCAGATGGCGAAATGCGGCAGGGGAAATCCCAACCATCGAAAGTAAGTGGAACAAGGGCTCGGGGGATCAAGGGACACTTTAAAAATGGCATGCTTTTGAAATTTTCACATATTCCATAGCATATACTTCACTTATAT
>JAVBJR010000182.1:0-2994 GCA_031546965.1 Dysgonomonas sp. | reverse complement strand
CAAAATAAACAGAATCACTGCACAGTAACTTACACATAAACATAACCACTGGATCGCTGTGGCAACAATGTCTGGGTCAGAGTTGAATAGTTGTCTATTTAAAGTTTTTAGGGCTTGAACACATGAAAAAAGTTACAAATGGCAACTATTCAACTCCAATGGAGACATCATGACCGCAGTGACCATGTGGTTAAGGAGCAACCAGTCCTATTGTTTGGACAGAACCCGCCATCTCCTCAAGAAGTATGATCAATTCCTGAATGCCAATAGTGAGTTTTTCTAACGAACCCTTGTACATGGAACGTCCTTAGATATTGCTTTAATTAACTAGCCCAAACATACTTATGTATGTTTTAATTCCTCCAAATAAGAAAAATGTTTCTACGTTTCATTTGAACAAAGGTTGTGGAATTGTATATTTTCCCTGCATTGAAATCACTCCTCCACAGATCACCAAGCCACAGATTTCATTGAAATATGTCTATTAGAACCAAGTGCACAGCTTTTACCTAATGCACAGATCATTAGGCCTGCAGATTTTCGTTTTGTATTGCAGTGAACCCCAAATGTCCAGCAATTAGTGGACCTTTTATGCGGCAATTTTCCGCTGTTGCAGACAAAGGAGAGAGAGCTGCAGGCCTGATAATCTGTGCTCTAGGCAAAAGATCAATTTAGCCCTTCACACGCATAACAACCCAGTATATACATATGGATTTGCTGTCCCATAAGTTTCAACCGCTTATAACGTTAAATACAACAAATGTTATTAGCAGTCTTATTTAATATGTGAAAACTAAAAAAAAAATAATATCAAGGTGTGCATGTTTTATCAGACTTAGTAATTGCAACATTGTAGCTAAGGAAGTTTTTACCAAACAGAATACTATTATACTGTATATTATATTCTGGAGATTTAAATGTTACATTGGTGATGCATATCCATTTGAAACCAAGATAAATTATTTGAAATGCGTGGAGGATAACTCATTATGTTGCCATGTAACACATGCATTTGCCAAATATACATACATGACTGAGCGTTAATCGACATTAAAATATGTGGGATTAAGCTATGTCTATATGCACATATAATGTATTATATATTGCAGCATCAAATCACAATATATTCTCGGATTAAAGCCCATAAGGGACCGATAAAAATCATGGCTACTGCGGTGAATTAACCAACACTAGGGAAACTAATTGTGTTTCCAGAGCATCACAGGCTGTGTGTGTTTAAATGGGAAATAATCAATTAGCACCTTTTGTGTATGAAAATGAACTGTTTTACACTAGCAATCCCAAAGGCCAAGTGCAAATGCATTATTTAAACATGCCATACAAATTGCATGCCAAGTCACACTTTAAAAAATAAATAATTTAATTTCTGCAGTCAATTGTATGGCTTAACTATGCGCACCCAAATATACAGGGCGAGCACAAATTAACTACATTTTATACCATATTTGTCAATAGTGTGCACTGATGAAATTTGATACAAAATTTGATTTATTCTGTAATCTAAAGTAAGTCGATTGCACCAAACACCAAGTACGTCAATTTGCTATTCGCGCTGGCCACCGAAGTGGCTGACATCAGGTGGCAAACGGCCGAACTGCAAAAAATGGCGTCAACAAGGTCTACAGGCGCCTATATCGCTCATGTTTTAGTTTGCGTTATCGCGGTTTTACGAAGATTTACGATGGATTAAATTAAGGTGACATGTTTTTTGGGTGAAATAGGGACAGGGAATCTGATTTTGCTAACAGTTTCCAGCGGGGAACGACCGAAATTCCCAGAAATCGCTTCGAAGCGTCGAAATCACCATCGAACGTATGGTGCAAATACGGCCGTGTAGACCTTGCAGCGGCCATCTTTGATCCTCATAGACTCCATGTATTTGGCATTGATCGCAGCGCCACCTGGATTTCGTGGCCAGCGCGAATTCTGCATTCTTTGAAAAGTAGTACAAAATCATTTTGTGCTCACTATGTATTGACAGAATCAACACAGCTATAGCATAAAGAGTAAATTCAATAAGCTTTGAATTAAATTAAATTATAGAATGTCTAAATAAAGGGTCCGCGACATTTTGGCGCCGCTATTTTGGCGCCGCCATTTTGGGACCTTATATTTTGGTGCAGGACATTTTGGCACCGATTCATTAAGGCGCCTGCGACATTTTGGCGCCGAGTAATCTAACGTGTTGGCAAGAGCGGTTATGCAATGTTTTATTTGATCTTGGGGGGACTTCGCCCCCCCCTAACCCCCCCAAGAGCGGGGGCTCGCGCCCCCGCACCCCCCTGACCTAACCTAACCTAATATAAACTAAACTCTTGGCGCCAAAATATACTGTGCGCCAAAATATCTGGCGCCATGCAGAAGTTGCCTTGCACCAAAACGCTGGCCCCAAAACGCCAGCACCAAAAGGGCGGCACCGGAAAGTCCTGCTTCGCTAAATAAATCCGTGATTATTTTAATATTCTACAGAAAGTGCACGCAAAATTAAGCTGAAAGTTAATTTACTGTTAACTTACAAAAATTAACATGAAAATATTTAAAAATAATTTTACATACACACCTTTCCAGAGAAACTGCAGCCAGACTATAGACAGAAGCTGCCACTGAAACTCCCTGGACGTAGGCCACTGCTTTGCACATCACCCAACCAAAAATCCAAGCTGAAAGAAATGAAACAGTTTTACATTAGTGGACGAGGTTCTACAACACCTGCTGCAAGGTGAAAATGTCAGTCATGCAGCATTTCAAGCCTGGTATTACAAATTCCTATTGTTAATTTGCTCCAGTTTATAACAATTTACACAAAAATGTTGAATATTCAAATTTAAAGCTTAACTGACATGGTTTTGTTAAGGTACCCTGAAAGTAAAGCCACCCTATTGGAAGAATCCTCCACGGTTGTGTGATTTGGAACACACCACAAACCACCAGAAAACACCACTGTGGTGTGTTCCAAATCACACCACCGTGGAG
>JAVBJR010000683.1:0-3006 GCA_031546965.1 Dysgonomonas sp. | reverse complement strand
CAGTGCAAACAGCAGATCCTTTTTGTTTTGAGCATAATTAAGGGTTTTAAAGCATATTTAAACAGTGCTAACAGCAGATCTTTTGTGGGAAGAGCATAACCAAGACATTTAAGTCATGTTTATGAAGTGCTAACAGCAGATCCTTTTTATTTTGGGCTTAATTAACGTTTTTAAAGCATATTTAGGAAGTGCAAACAGCAGATCCTTTTTGTTTTGAGCATAATTAAGGTTTTTAAAGCATATTTAGCTCAGTGCAAACAGCAGATCCTTTGTGGGAAAAGTATAATTAACACTTTTAAAGTATTATGCAGTGCTAACAGCAGATCCTTTTTATTTTGATCATAATTGAGATTTTTAAAGCATTTTTCTGCAATGCTAACGGCAGATCCTTGTTGTGGTGGGGGTAAAAAAAGGTTTTCAGAGCACTTTGATGCAGTCCGAACAGCAGATCTTTTGTGGGAGGAGCTTAATGGACGTTTTTAGAGCATGTATATTAAGTGCTAACAGCAGATCCTTCTAACTCATAGTCTGTTACTCAATCTATGCATTATAATTGCATAACTACTAACCTGGTAAACAAGGCTTTTTCTTACCAGGCTCTTACATGGCTCTTATTTAAAGGCTCCATACTTACAAGGCTCTTATTTAAAAGGCTCTTACTTACAAGGCTCTTATTTAAAAGGCTCTTATTTAAAAGGCTCTTATTTAAAAAAAAGCTCTTACTTACAAGGCTCTTATTTAAATGCTCTTACTTACAAGTCTCTTACTTACAAGGCTTACAGGGAGGGCTCCTAATTACTAGGCTCTTACAGGACTCTTAAAGACATTCTTAAAGGCTCCTTTTTAAAGGCTCTTACTTACTTGGCTCTTACTTAGAAGAGTCTTACAAGGCTCTTAAAGGCTCTTACTTACAAGGCTCTTATTTAAAGGTTGAAGAGAAACCTGATGTGACGTACAGCGACGTCGGTGGATGCAAAGAGCAGATCGACAAACTTCGCGAGGTCGTCGAAACCCCTTTGCTGCACGTAAGTCCTCCACTTACCATTGTTTCAGTGTAAAATTTTATCTCTGTTATATAACTTGTAGTTCCTTTTTGTTAGCCTGAAAGGTTTGTTAACCTTGGAATCGAACCTCCGAAAGGCGTACTGCTCTTTGGGCCTCCGGGAACGGGAAAGACCCTTTGCGCGAGGGCCGTGGCCAACCGCACCGACGCGTGTTTCATTCGAGTCATTGGATCTGAACTTGTCCAGAAATACGTGGGAGAAGTAAGAGGACCTTATCGTAGTTGAAGGCTTCTGTTAATCGCCACCAGGTGGTGCTGAATGTGGCGTTGTTATGTAATTCCAGGGGGCTCGTATGGTGAGGGAACTCTTCGAAATGGCCCGCACCAAGAAGGCGTGTCTCATTTTCTTCGACGAAATCGACGCAATAGGAGGTAAGGCCTTCAAAAAGTTAACCAACATGGTATTATAAGTTATCCTGAAAATTGTCCTAGAAGTTAATCTGAAAGTTAACTTGGAAGTTGTCCGGAAAGTTAGCCTAACCATTATCCTGA
Source organism: Dysgonomonas sp. (assembly GCA_031546965.1). Classification (GTDB taxonomy): domain Bacteria; phylum Bacteroidota; class Bacteroidia; order Bacteroidales; family Dysgonomonadaceae; genus Dysgonomonas_A. The sequence continues at coordinate 1,451 of JAVBJR010000683.1, read as the reverse complement.
AAGTTAACTTAACAGTTATCCTGAACATTATCCTAGAAGTTATCCTGAAAATTGTCCCAGGAGTTATCCTGAAAATTATCAGGAAAGTTAGCCTAGCAGTTATCCTCAACATTACCCTAGATATTACCCTGAAAATTGTTATAGAGGTTATCCTGAACATTATCCTAGAAGTTATCCTGAACATTATCCTAGACGTTATCCTGAAAATTGCCCAAGATGTTATTCTGAAAATTATCCCGAAAGTTAGCGGAACAGTTATCCTGAGAGTTAATCTAACAGTTATTCTGAACATTACCCTAGAAGTTGTCCTGAAAATTGTTTTAGAGGTTGTCCTGAAAATTATCCTGAAAGTTAGCGTGGCAGTTATCCGGAAAGTTAACCTAACAATTATCCTGAAACTTGTCATGCAAGTTATTCTGGAAGTTAGCCTGGACATTAACCTGATAGTTAACCTATAAGTTACCTTGAAAGTTAGCCTAACAGTTATCCTGAAAGTTAAACGAACAGTTATCCTGAAACTTGTCATGCAAGTTAGTTTGGAAGTTATCATGAAAATTAACAAAAAAGCTAACCTATATATTAACCTGAAAGTTACCCTGAAAGTCAGTCTGAAAGTTAGCCTGAAACCCATCCAAGAAGTTAGACTAAAAATTGACCTGGACATTACCCCAAAGCATAACATGAAACTTATTCTGATAGCCTATAAGTTATCCTGGAAGTTAGCCTAACAGTTATCCTGAAAGTTAACCTAGTAGTTATCCTGAAACTTGTCATGCAAGTTAGTCTGGAAGTTAGCCTGAACATTAACAAGAAAGCTAACCTAGATATTAACCTGAAAGTTAACCTATAAGTAACCCTGAAAGTCAGTCTGAAATTATCCTGAAAGTCAGTCTGGAACTTTCACTGAAAGTTAGCCTGAAACCCATCCAGAAAGTTACACTGAAATTTAACCTGGACGTTACCCTGAAGCATAACATGAAACTTACTCTGATAGTTAGCCTATAAGTTATCCTGGAAGTTAGCCTAACAGTTATCCTGAAAGTTAACCTAGTAGTTATCCTGAAACTTGTCATGCTAGTTAGTCTGGAAGTTAGCCTGAAAATTAACAAGACAGCTAACCTATATGTTAAACTGAAAGTCAGCCTGAAACTTATCCTGAAAATCAGTCTGAAACTTATCCTGAAAGTTAGCCTGGAACTTACACTGAGAGTTAGCCTGAAACTCATCCAGGAACTTACACTGAAAATTAACCTGGACTTTACCCTGAAAGTTATCCAGGAAGTTACCCTGAAGCATAACATGAAACTTACCCTGAAAGTTAGCCTGGAAGTTAACCTGAAAGATAGCCTTAAAGTTATCCTGAAGTCAGCTTGAAAGTCGCCCTTAAATTTATCCTGAAACTCATCCTTAAGGTTAGCCTGAAAGCTATCCTGGAAGTTACTCGGAAAGGT
>JAVBJR010000963.1:0-4079 GCA_031546965.1 Dysgonomonas sp. | reverse complement strand
AACAAACTGCTCAAAATGCCTGCAGTAAAAAAAATTCCAATAATTACAGGGATATTCTACATCACCCAGTGAACATGGAATACCCTTCGATTTTGAAATTTAAAATCTGCAAAAATACGCTGACACTTCTCCTTTAAATTTGGCCATACATTTAAAAATAATATTTTGAGCAGCACTTAATTGGCTTGTTGGAGGCATTTTTCCTGAAAGTGAAGTCTTACTTCCTGGTATTGTAGGTTGGAGCTTGGATCTCCATTGTTTACCAACCAGGTGTGGCTGTGTCATACTGTGTTTGGGGTTTTCAACTGTTTTGGGAATTTTCCATTGCTGTGTATGGGATCTTTTCTGGTGTAAATTAATATTATTTAGAGAGGGTGTTAGAATACACTTGTATTGAGAGTTTTTCACTGTGTATTGGGAATTTTAAAATTGTTGTTTTTGGGGTTTTGCTAGTGTTCTTAAAATAAGTTTTGGGATTAGATATATTTCAATTTAGTTATATCATTAATATTAAATGCATAGGAGGGATTTAGAGGTACATTTAAATAACACAACATATCCTTGAATATATTACATAGGTTTAACAGGTTTAATACATGTAAGTGACATTTTGTTTGGATTAACATTTAAGATTTCAAGCAGCAGGTTGTTTAAGAGGTAATTATATCAATTTCTTACTTTGTTAAAGGGCTTCTGAGTAGACCTAACTTTAATTGCCAAGTTAATAAGTGGGTGGTAGGGACAATTGTAAGGGATGGGTGGGACCTGTTACTAGGACTGTGTCAAGGCTGCAGAAGAGAAGCAGTTGAGGGAAGAGGTTACACAATTGAAGCTGATGGAAAACGCTCTTACATCACAACAGTGTGTGTGTATGTCACAGAGTAAGGGTCCAGTACATGCTGGGACACCATGTTCCTCATCAGGAACAGTGCAGGAACTGGCAGCGGCCAGTCCAGTAGTAGTGAAGCAAGTCAGTAATGGAGGGGATGGGGAATGGGTGACACTGGCGAGGACGGCCAAGGGAGGGATTGGTTGGGGGGTATCGTCAGGTGTTAAGACAAGTAACAGGTTTGGAGTGTTGGCTGAGGAAGCGGGTGTAAATCCAACCAGGGCTGTTAAAACCAAATCTGCAGTGTTGATTGGCGACTCAAACGTCAACTGATTCTGCAGATTTGTCATGCCACAGGGTAAGGATAGAGGGAAAGTTAGTGTAGCTAGTTTTCCTGGGGCACGGATTAAGGACATTAGAGAACGGGTGGGGAGCGCAGTGAGGGTGGAGATGGCAGACGAGGTACTGGTTGTACTTCAGGTTGGTGTGTGCGACCTTGAAAGTGCGCCAGGAGAGACCGTGCTGAAGAACATGTGGACTTGGTAGTCTCCACCAAGTCAGTGCAGTCTGGAGTAGAGGTCAGAGTTGCGGCTGTCCCCGAGCGCTTAGATAGAGGGTGGGTGGTTTGGGAATGGGCTGTGTATGTTAACGACAGGTTAATCGCTAGGTTGGGTAAGGTTGGGGTTCGTGTGCTCGATTGGAGGGCCTCCATCCATTGCATGGGTAGTTGGTGCGATGATGGGGTGCACTTCAGCAGAAAAGCTAGTAGGACAGTGGGGGGTAAGGTTGCCGAGCTTGTGAAACATTTTTAGAGTAGATGCTGGCCAGGGTCGTGGGTCTGAAGAGGCTGACAGTAAATGTAGACATAAGTTGCATGCAAGCAAGGTAACAGTAAGTACAAGACAGTGAATTCGGTCCTTACACATTCATTACATTGTACACTAATACGCGAACCTTAACGAACAAGATCGATGAGTTAGAGGGGGTGGTACAAATGGAAAGGGTAGATTTAATCGGTGTTACAGAGACTTGGGAGACTGATGCTAGTATCTTGCGTATAGAGAGTTATACCTACATTCCACAGTAGGGCTAGAACTGATCGAAGGGGAGGGGGGTTGGCTTATATATCAGGGATGGCCTACACATTAGTTCCGTGGTAAGGGACCACAGTGCGGGTAAAAGTGTAGAATCACTATGGGTTGAATTGTTGTTGGGGAAAAATAACGTACTTAATGTTGGGGTTATCTACAGGCCTCCAAATGCAGATGAAGAGTATGATGAGGGAATCTCATATCAGTTAAAGAGAGTAGTGATGGGAGGGAAGATGTTGGTTATGGGAGACTTTAATTTTCCTGGATAGATTGGATTTCACATTCCAGTATCGGGCTTGGGGAAAATTTTTTGAAAGTTGTGGATGAATGTTTTTTGACCCCGCATGTTTTGGGGGAACAAGAGATGGTAACACACTCGATTTGGTGCTCAGTTCAGAGCCACATCGAGTGCAGAAAGTAGAGATTGGGGAACATTTAGGGGATAGTGACCATAACATGATACGTTTCTTATTGAATTGTAAGAAAGTTGGTACCGATAACTGTATAATGGTCCCAAACTTTAAGAGGGCGAATGATGTGGGGCTTCGTTACAGGTTGGGATCAACTAACTGGCGAGAACTGCTTAACAGCAAGTCGACCGAAGCAATGTGGTTGAAATTTAGGGAGGTGTTTGATGCAGGGGTTAAAGGCTTTTAGCCCTTACATAAACGGAGGGTGGGACAAGGCATTCGTTGCATGTAGTTTAATGGGAAGGTGTGGGAAACATTTACCAGAAAGCAACGGTTGTTCAGAGATTTAAAGAACCACTGTCCACCGGAAGCTGTTGCAGAATATAAACAGAGTCGCAGAGAGTTGAAAAGGGAAATTAGGATAGCCAAGTAAGGTGTTGAAATGGTGGTAACTAAAAATTTAAAACAGGATACGAAGTCATTTTACAGGTATATATGTCGCAAGATCAAATTCCGGGATAAGATAGGGCCCCTAGTTGATGCCACAGGGCAGTTAGAGTCGCGGGAAAGAGAAATGGCGGATATGTTTAACCACTACTTCGTGTCAGTTTTCAGTGCAACGTCTGCAATTAATATGGATGCCGATGCAGGGGATTGTGGGCCAACCATTGGAGATGTGAATGTTCACAGGGATGTGGTGTTAAAATATATACAACGTATGGGACAAAACAAGGCACCAGGGGCGGACAACATCTACCCACGGGTTTTAAAAGAAGTAAAGGCGGATGTTGTGGATGCACTTGTTTAAATTTTTCAAGAGTCTATAATAACAAGAGAGGTTCCCATGGATTTTAAATGTGCGAATGTTGTGCCTATATATAAAAAGGAGGCTGACAAAGACGCTGGTGGGATATGCAGTTCAATGTTGATAACTGTAAGGTGATCCACATTGGGACCAAACATTCTGAGGTAGAATACACGATGAATGGTAAAACATTGCAAGATTTTACTCAAGATAGGGACCTGGGGATTATTGTTGAGGACACATTAATGCCTACACCACAATGTCTGGCTGCTTGTAGGAAGGGTAACTCTATTTTGGGTATGATGAGACGGAAACTGGAGAGTCGTTCAAGGGAGGTGTGGCTACCGGTATATCGGTCCCTAGTTAGGCCCCACCTTGAATATTGTGTGCAGGTCTGGGCCCCGTTTTACAAAAAGGATATTCAAGCATTAGAGCGGGTTCAGAAGAGGGCGACAAAACTGATCAGTGGAATGCGGGGTTTGTCATATGGAGACCGTTTGAGGGAGTTTAAAGGTGAACAGAAAGGTTTTCCTTACCATGCTTCAATCTTTAACTGCTGGTGCATTTAATGTCGAGGAAACTAGTTACGACATCCGTTTTTCCGACAAAAATTTACCCACGGCGATATTAAACGGAAAAGTTGAGGCCGTTCTTAATGGATTTTTGCCACATTCTGACGTCATAAACTTTCTAAACGTCATAAACTAAAGCGCCGTACCTACTCCCGCATGCCTAACGCTAAAACGTGACATCACAAACGCAGAATCGAGGGTGGTGAAATCCACCATCTTCGCCCGACTTTAGGCATTTCAATCCTGATCAACCGCGTAAGTAATAAATTCCGGATTATTTTTACGTTGTAGACTAGCGATTAAACTAACTAATCACACGTTCACAAGCAAATCTGTGCGATCGCGATTTCACCTTTCTGTTCTCCTTTAAGT
>JAVBJR010000961.1:0-2621 GCA_031546965.1 Dysgonomonas sp. | reverse complement strand
CAGAAAGAGATGAAACCTAAACAAAACTCAAGGGGCCAAAGTTACATGTAAAGTAAGTGATACCAGATTTTGGGTGAGGCTTGGGGGTGGGGGTAGGGCTTTAGGTGGGGGCGAAAGGGGGGGGTTTCCAATCTGCTCAGTGGTCGGTAGGAACTGAACAGGCCAAGGGTCCAAGGATCAAAATTAAAACTTTTAAAATTTAAAAATTTAAACATCTTTTCGATTACCTAACCATTTTATTAAGGAGCCTGGACAGGGTCCCAGGTTTGTGTTAAGTAGTCTGTTAGGGGAAAACTTAACCATTTTTTGAATTTCGATAGATTCGCGAATATTCAACCGGTGATAATTACTTTCAAGAGCCTCACCCAAAATCTGGTATCACTTACTTTACATGTAACTTTGGCCCCTTGAGTTTTGTTTAGGTTTCATCTCTTTCTGCTCACTCTTTTTGGCATTCTTACATGAACACTAGCACCATGCAGTGTAAGTTTTTGGTTTTCTCTTTATTTTAAAATTGTATGTTTGGAGTGGGTGCATTGTTTTAATGTTTTTGGTTTTTAATATTGTATAGTTATACCTTACATAGGCATCGTTGTTAGTGCGAATGTTTAATTAATCAACACAAATGTATGTATTTCGTGTAAAATTTAAACTAAGTGTTTTTGCTGGTGACTCATTTCATGCATTTTCTCTGTAATGGGCATAGCTCCTGATGATGACTAGCTAGCCTAGTCGAAACATGTTGAGATTATAATAAACTTTCAATTATAAGAGGCGGAGTACTGGACAATTGGATTTAAAGTACCTCTTAGTTTTTTCCCCTTCATATCAACTTATATTAATAATCACGGGTTTGATTATATTATTTGAGGTAAGTTTATTTACTTCATTATTTCAGTAATTCATTTAATATTTTAAAATTGAATGGAATTATATCCTATAACATGTTTTAGATGTATTGTTTGCATTTTTATGCTACATTTCACTTCAGTTAATAAATACAACCCTAATTTTTACAATATATTTTAGATGAGGAATTAAACGATTTCAAATTTGATGTATTTACTTCTACCCATTTTCCTTACATTGGGTAGCCTGCCCAATAGAAAAAGTTATACACAATTATATGTACAAACTTCATTCCATTTTGTGCACCAAATTGAACCCTTTTTGTGCATAGTTGTGCATAAATTTCCTTCCATTTTGTGCACAAAATCTTGTACACAAACCCATATACAATATTGTTAATAAAAAGACTCCAATTTTGTGCACAACATTTTTGTGCACAAAATGGAATTAAATTTGTGCACAATTATGCACAAAATATTGTGCGAATTGTAATTATTTGTGCACAAACTTTTCTCCTGGGTGGGTCCATAACTCCAGCAGTTCATAACAATTGCATTGCACAAACTTTTTCCCGGGAAAAGTAGGTTAAAATATAAACAAATCTGCAAAACACGATCTGTGTTAAGAAACCTACATGCATGTGTTGGCAAAAGCTAAGGGCAAAAGGCACAAACATGGCGCTATCGATTGGTTTGCACCTCCTGAACCCCTTTCTAAACTCCTTGCATGCACCACCTAGTGCAAATCACTTGCAAGACATATACTTACCCTAGCAAAAAAATACCTCAGTTTTTAAAAAATAACTGCTGTTTTGTGCCATAAAATGGTGAAAACCCAACATTTTATGGCACAAAACTGCAGTTATTTTTTAAAAACTGAGGTACTTTTTTGCTAGGGTATACATATAGGCCTGTTTAGGCATAATTCTAGGCCTATAATACTTGATCCGCAGCCTAATGACCATGGCGTCACCGCGTCATGTGTGGTCTAGCGTCCAACTACCGAATGGTCGGTGTCACCGTAGTTAAACGGCGCACAAGCGCAACGGCACAACGACCGGACGGCATCGCCCCTCAAGTCAAAGCGCCGTACGGCACAACGGTGTCGGCAATGCAGTGACGTCAATGAGGTGACGGCAATAAGTCGCGCACCCCGGGCAGCATGACGTTCTGCGAGTAGAAATGCGGTAACGTAGCTCGCAAGCAAGAGTATAAATACATATTTATTTCCACTAGGTGGCGCTTACGAAGTATTAAAACAAGTTCAAACCACGTGACAGTTACACAGACGGATTGCAACGGGAGACCAAGTCCAATCGACTGAAACACAAGGTCAGTGAATTATGCAAATAGAGATCAAACTCTAACAAACACAAGTTAGTTGTTGGACATTTTCCGTGATAATTACAAGCTTTTATTTAGGTTCACTTCGGATGTACGTTGTTTCTTCACGACCTCTGATTGGTCACTTCATGAATGTCGCCCTGTCATTGGTTCACTTCGGTTAAATTTCGAATCCAGCGCGAAATTCTCGACATCTGATTGGACACTTGTTGTTACCGCCCACCTCGAACTGTTATTGGTCAGTTCGCATCGCACCGCACACACAACTTCCAAAATCACCTGTTGCCGCTTAGATTGCATTTCCCTCAACAATAAATGTATACCTGCCACAATTTCCCCAAAGCACAATCAGAAACACGCATCAGTGATCACTGTACGTGTTTATTACTTACAATCAATTACGAAAGCAATTCCAAGCGGCCGATGGGC
>JAVBJR010000794.1:0-5862 GCA_031546965.1 Dysgonomonas sp. | reverse complement strand
TCTCTTAGGCGATTAATACTAAACAAAATTAATAACAGAAAATATTTAATTCAAACCGGTAGTTACAAAATAACACTTGGAACACTTACAGTCGTGCTAATATATTGCCAACACCATAGTCTTCGTTCATTACACTCATTCCGACTTCACCCACAGTGTGTTTTAGCTTGGAAATGCCTGATTTATGCTGCATTATTACTGATGCAACGTGACTTAATGTCATTAAAACACAACTCCCATTGTATACACAATCGATTTTATCGACAGCAATGAATGAAAACGTAGACAGCGCCGCACTGTGAATTACATTTTTGCAATCGTCAGAGACATACTGCAAAAGCAGAAACAGCAAGGTCAGCAACACAAGCGTATTAAGAACTATGTTTTAAAATGGTTTTGAAGAAATTGTATACCAGCAAGTTCTGCTTAGAGATAACTAAAAGTAGTCAAGTTATAAATATTTTACTTGCTTTCAATGGCTTAAATATTTCAGCTGATTCAGCATCCACAATTAAGTTTCCATCATGCTGACAAATGTCAGACAATTTTTGAAAAGGAAAATAATTTATTTTCAGCACTTGCACGGTAAAAAGTGCTAAAAAAAAATTCAACATAATGAAGATATAGAAATTCAATGCAACAAGAATCAATCTTATAGGCACTGTTGGTCCTTGTTGCCATTCCGCTATAAGAATGTACCAATTAATTGCTGTTTAAGTTATATGATGTTAGAGTGATATGTATAGGCATGACATTGTAACAGTGCCACCTTCAAACTGGAAATATATGAATCACAACACCATGCTTCTGTGACTTATCAAGTTTAAGTGCCAATTATGTTCTTGCAATCTTTGTAATTTAGTTGGGCACATTACAATTATTGCAATGCCTTAGCAATATCACACCAACAATATACAGTCAAACCTCGTTTATTAGTCACCGGTGGGACTAAAAATTACAGACAAATTATGCAGTGATGATTTAAGCGGAGTATTTTAACATGCAAGTCTATGAACATTGGACTTTAAATTTTGATGACTTATCCAGGTTTGACGAATTATCCAGGTGTCTAATTAACGAGGCTTGACTGCATTAATAAATATTTATTTGCAAAATGTCATTACTGTGAAGACGTATCAAGCTGTCAAAAAACAAAATCCTTATAAACCTAGTGAAGCCTTTATTTTTCACTTTCGGGTGGTAAATGAGAGAAGGGCTACCATCGAAAGCAAACAGGAAGCAAACGTTGAAAAGAAGCAACATTGCTAAAAATATCATCCACACTTGAGGTTTATATGATGAAAGCAGCTGGTTGATTGTCAAGTATCTAACAAGATTCTTTGCAACCAAGGTAATACCATCTTTGTACAATTCAGGCAAGAAACCGGTGTCGTCTATTGGTTTTGGGTCCAACAAAAAGCAAGGTGTCTAAATAATGAATTGACTATTATATTTGCCTTCATGAAACAACATTATTATTAGAATTATTATTATTGCTTTATTTTCCACCCCTCTCGGTGGATTGAAAGGTTACATATAGTACTCTAAAATAACAACAGATGTTCACTGCTAGATTCCATAAAAACTTTTCTGCATTGATTCGATGAACAATGTTATTTATGTTAAACCAAGGACACAACATAATTTACCGAGACTAAGCACGGCCCGCAATTTATAATGAAGTAGTTGTGTGCACCACGTTATTGGATCCTGTCAATTATCGGTGGGAATCAAGGGCCACACTTTACCTATATCCGGTTTTCGATAGAGCCCAGTAAAGACAAAAAAGGCAATTCTCATTCATAAAAACGTAAAACAGGAATGTTTTCTTGAACAAACTACTGTATTTTCCCATAACATTGGGCAAAAGCAATACTGAGCACTGAAACCGACTGAAACCAGTATATTTTCCATACTGTACGATTCCATTCGATACGATACTGTACAGAACAAATGGACATTGCTAGAGTCCCTGTATGCTGTTAAGAGTAGCGACAACTCGGGAACGTTTTGTGATTGGCTCTCCTGCAATCACATGGTACAAATCCGCCATACTGTGCCCGGCACCCGTTCGGCGGCGCCCAATAGTCACGTACCCGCCGGGAACAGGACTAATGGGCGCCACTGTACGGACACCGCTAAATGGGCGCCGCTGAACGGGCGCCGCCGAACAGACGCGACGCGGGACACATGCGTATTCTCCGTTAAATAACGTTTTTTTTTTTTTTTCGAAACCCCCCCCCCTGAACATAAAAAAAGAACGTTGCGGGCACAAGATGGTGTCAGTCCAATTTTCAGTTGTCGCTACTCTTAACAGCATACAGGGACTCTAGACGTTGCACGTTCGAAGCGTCACCTTGCAGGCAACTGCGAATAAATGGCAATTTAAAGCAATCAGCGCAGGTGCCTAGTCCTGTTATAGTATTTTGTGTCCTTGTTCAAACTAAACAATAACAAAGACTAAACACGCATTTGAAATTGAACTTTAGCAATTTCTTCCACCCTCCTGTCTGCCATGCTGCCATTTTGAAATACAGTACATTATTGCATTTTGCATTGGTTTTACTTATGTATTGGTGTTACTTAAATTGCAGAAAAGTACTGTATTCATATTAGCGTTTTGAATACAAATCGTTTTGTGTTCAAAGTATCGAAGCATTTTTTTGCAGTCACCTAGAGCATTATCGATCATTTGCCAAAACATTTTTAACATTGCACATATCTAGTTACTTACATCAATGGACCAATCCGTAAAAACTCCTGAATATCTCTCCGACAAAACCAAAACATATGTCCTGTCAGAATTGCTTATAAGTTAATCAGTGGAAAACATCAGTGAAATTGATTTAAGCAATCTATGCACATACTTAAATTGCAAGTATTCCTTCAAAAACTGAAATATAGTACCAATTACTCCAGTCAGCTGTCCATCCTTTAAATCCACATATCGAAGTTTCTGCAATCAAACCCATGCAAGCTAAATGAAACATGATGCAATGCAAACATAATGCCCTTTTGTAGCGCACACAGAAGGGGCACACAATGTTTCCGCAACACCATGGAGACTTATTAGTTAAGGTTCAACATCAATTACACAGGCATAGCATTACTGGTGGGTAAACTTTTAGAATCAGTTATTAGGTATAATATGCATAAATATATAAAAGATAATAATTTAATTGGGAGCGCACAGCATGGGTTCAGACAATTCAGACCAGGCATGGTAAAAATGTTTGCTCCAGTGCAGGTATATTGCTGTCGAATATGGTATTTGATAAAGTTAACAATTTATTAAACTTCATCAGAAGCTTAAAAAGCTGTATGACAGGGCAATTGCTACAGTGTGTTTAAAACTAGCTGTTAGATATGAAGCAAAGCCTAGGAACAAACCCATTTAGGGTGTAATAATGCCAGACCCGGAGAAACTGTGGCCCGGCAGCACTTCGTGTAGCAACACTGATCATAAGAGACATTGACCAAAAAGTTATCTGGTCTTTTATACTAATTATCCTTATACTAACGCCTTTTTCCTGTTATCTGGTTGGCTATTGAAGATGTCATTGCTGAACATCTCCTATTAGTCATACTGTTGCCAGCCCTTTCGAATGGCTGGCGGGTATGCCGTCACACTTTAACATGCAAGCATCACTGCACATCCGGGTCCCCTAGACGCTCTATGTTCCAGGGAAGCGTGAGAAGGGAAGAGCTGGGGAATAAATCCTTTACAGAGGTTACTAGCGGTATGACTTAAGGATTGGTGTTAGGACCCTTGTTATTTATAACTTATATTCATGACCTAGAGAAAGATATTATGTCGACAAATAGTAAGGCAATTTTAAATGAATGTGGACAGGTTAATGCATTATGCTCAAAAGTGGGATATGCGATGATTTAAGTTTTTCCTATTATATGACCAATTAATATCAAATGTCATTGAATCTAATAACATTGATAGACAAACAACATACCCCAAAAAATTGAAATATTAATGTAAAGTTTCTGAGAAGTCCATATAGTTTCTCTCTGGGATAAATCTGAATTTCGAAAATTTTATCAGTTTTTATTTTAATAACTGGTAGTGCCATCCAAGCATTCCTTTTCGTGCGTTGTATCAAATTCAGTGACACTTCCTTTTCTGTTGCCTTCACAGAATTCTGACCAGAAAGTAAAGCATTATGCTATTAGAAAGACATGTAAAACGTGTGTGCTATCATGTACTAATCGTAAATGTTAACATAGTCAGCGTTTATCCATTCGAGTACATCCAAAAGTAGAATCCAGACATGAGGTGGACTACACGGAAACGGTCTTGGTATCAAATTTGGAAAGCACTTTCCAATGAAGACGTATCTATCCACATAGTTTGCCAGTTTATACTTTATCACCTATAAGAAACATGGTCTTACAATTGCATACATGTATCCATTATTAAACTATCAAAAAAGACACTAACTTAACAACGGGACAAAGGACCTTTTTAAGCCCAATAAAACACACAAGAGCATCTGCCCTAACCCTTCTGTCTGCTAGAGCACATGCAAGAAGTTAGCTAAGGGCTGCAAGCGTTTTAAAACTTGTTGAAGTGATACAGTTTTGGAAGTTACCCTGAAACTTCACCTATGTAACGGGTATTCTTAGATATATGTGCTCACACATGTACATGTCCTTGTAAAGCTCCAAACAATACCCATTCTCTACACGACCTCGATATCACCCTAGACGTTGGGTGTCATGACACGCTCAAGGCCAATTACTCCTAGAGCTGGCGCCAGACTTTGCAACCCCATTGTTCAGAGGAATTCTAGTTCTGAGATTTTACATTTGACCTGTAGACGGGATTCTAGAAACTTCTCTGTTCCATCTCACCACCCCAAACTAGTTTCCAGGTCTATATATATATATAGGGAAGCAAACCTCAAATCAGCACCACTTGCTTCTACCAACTCTCACTATTCTCATCCTCAAGGTACTACGAGTTTATCCTTGTCCTGGGTCATATACCTATTCTCACCATTCACATCCTCAAGGTATCACCAGTTCCAGACCTCTTCCGGGGACATCTACCTACTCTCGCCATTCGCATTCGCAAGCAAACTGCTGATTCCCAGTTCACTTCACAATCCAGTAACCTTGATGAGAGTTTGGACAGTTCGAGAACACATAAACAGGCAGCTCTATAAAAGCACAGCCACAATTTATGGCTAACTCAGTAGTTACATCCGATTCCAGGAGCGGTTCTTGTTGGCTGTCATTTTCAACGATTTCTCTGTGGATATGGGTCGTTTAAGTGTTATGTAACACAAATAAGTGCCATTGTTATGTAACACTTATGGATATTGTTGGTTTGGGAGTGGAATTCCTGCCACTCAACCACAATTCTGATGAAGAAGTTGGAAGAAACTTGCAGGCACAAGTGAGTCAACTGAAAGGTTTTATTGAACTTAGTAACTAGAAGAAAGTACAAAAAGAGGGCAGCACCAGTAGGTGGCCTAACATAAAGGCGCTTTGCCTTAAAGACTTATAGCAACTGTAACACCCCCCTCAAACTGTGGTTGTGCCATCTTGTTCTTGTCCAGTGTCGGGTCCGATGGATCCGATGCCCAGAGATTGCATGCACTTCTTATGCTTGGGTCCATGGAGAGCTTTAGTCAGCATATCGGCAGGCATACTCTGCGTCAGCATGTAGATAACTTCGATCAGGTGAGACTCAATGGCTTCTCAGATGAAATGGTATCTGATGTCGATATGTTTGGTACGGGCATGGCAGGTCGGATTTTGAGTGAGCTGGCAAGCACCTTGGTTATCATTGTAGATAGTGGTGATTCCAGTCAGCGACTTGTCAACATGCTTGAGGAGTCGACG
>JAVBJR010000993.1:0-2918 GCA_031546965.1 Dysgonomonas sp. | reverse complement strand
TGCTCCCTGCAGCTTCCCACTTGCTGGACAGACCTAGCTGCACGATATATATTTTCAATTCTCTTCGGTTCCTATTGGCTGTTGGATATGGCCGGCTGCTGCAGGCACAATCTACAGAAGAGCACCGCGTGTATGTATATCCGTCACTTATTGACCCATCGGATTTTATCTGCAATAATAAAAGAGAGTGTCTATCTGTCGCCCGCTTTCCCCAAGTAACTCCACAACCATGTAAGTGATTGACACCCAAATATTGAATAACCATTCATGGTGGTGAAAAATAGAATTTCTGTGTGTTCGAATTTATTCCGCCAACTGGAAACAAAATGGAGGTGATTCAACTGTCCTGTTTAAGATTACACACCTTCAACTTTCCAACCATTTATCATACAAACTTCTAGTTTGCTTATCTGATAGAGGATGAAAATTCACTCTATGCACAGAATACATCTCGGGATTTCTTCCTTCGTTTAGACATTTCCTGATAGGAGCATCAATATCCATGTTATTACAGGGCACATCCCAATACATTTGCAATTTTATTTTGGAAGTCGCATACAATATTTTCAGACATATACAGGGTGTAAAAAAGTCCTGTTCTTGGAAATAACGTTGGTCGTAATGATTCTAGGTGAATTATGAGTATGAGCAAAGTTAGACTACACACCAGGGGGCATCCAATTGTGACGTCATATGTGACCTTGATGACCGCCATCAAGGTCATTCGAAACCTAACTTCGTTAGCTGTACCGATAGGGGCATAGTTCGAATTTAGGAAATGTTGCCAACCATATTCTGAACATTTTGGCGAAAACAGATTTGAATTCGGCCAACAAACAGAGAAGATATGGCCGTTTGGTTTTTGTTGTTGCCCTTTATCATGCAGTATTTCCTGCATCACTCACCTATCGAAGCCATGCAGAGAAGTGGATGTCCCCAGGAGAGGATGTAAAGACATAAACATTGTGTGCCCTTATTTTGCATTTGTTCAGATATTTGACATACCGTATGAAACAAACATGTAATATCAGTAAATAATTTTTGTCTTTCAGGACAGTACTATTTCTTTCAGAACAGTACTACATGTACTAGGAACCACCATTTCAAAGCATAAATGCCATGTGTAGTACAATGTCAATTAAATTCTACCCCATTTTCAGGTTTAATCAACAGGAAACTGTCTGCTCCCACCTTTTACATTGCAATATTGTTCTTTAATTATGACTATGTACGCACATACAAATTTAGCAGGCTGTCATCATAACCTACACAAATGACATTTGCATAACAAATGCAAAATTAGGGCGCACAATGTTTATTTACATCCTCTCCCGTGGACATCCGCATCTCTGCATGGCTTCGATAGTTGGGTGATGCAGGAAATACTGTAAGATAATTAAGGGCAACTGCAAAAACCAAACGGCCCTATCTTCTCTGTTTGTTGGCCGAATTCAAATCTGTTTTCGCCAAAATGTTCAGAATATTGTTGGCAACATTTCCCAAATTCGAACTATGCCCTTATCGGCACAGCTAACGAAGTTAGGTTTTGAATGACCTTAATGGCGGTCATAAAGGTCACATATGACGTCACAATTGGATGCCCCCTGGTGCGTAGTCTAACCTTGCTCATGCTCATAATTCACCTAGAATAATTACGACCAACGTTATTTCCAAGAACAGGACTTTTTTACACCCTGTATAATATTTTGCAAATTTGTTTAAAAATTAATAAATCGCATCCAGTTCACCCACTTTTTCAACAATTTCCTTGCTGTAAAAATAGTTGACATATGACAGTTTCACTTTTACAAGATTTTTCCCCGCGGGGACAGGGGTCATGCAAAACTAAGATACTAAGCATGGCGTTCTGCCATTGTGATGTGTTCAAAACCACCTCATTGGCTACAGCAATGCAGTCGACAACACGTCGATATTTCATCACACTTTGATAATTCATAACAATTTTAGGCTTTTGTAGACTTTAATGTTAAAAAAAACTTCACGAAGTCGTCACTCTGCTTAATTCGCCCCAAATTCAAAGTTCCACCTGGCAACGACTTATGGAGGTTTGACTTCATTTTAAGGACACTCATAGCTTTAGCTTAATGCACCTGATTAACAGTTTTAATGGCATACAACCTGACAAAAAAGTGCAGTTCTCCTGAAGGACAAGTACCCACCAAATAAAAAATTGGATACTGTGTTCCAGTGGATCCTTATAAAATGGCTTGATTACTGTTTGACCCACAATTATGGTTAAAATAGAAATAAGTAAAATAATCCTACCTTGCCTTCACAGATGAAATACCGAATACACTACGTGAATAAAGTCTTACAGGATTGCTGGTTGTTTCCAATTTTCATTTTGCTGGTCTACGGCATTCAATCCATCGCTGTTGCTAACAAAATATCAATTAAGAAAATTTTATATTGTATTTAGCTTCACTTTTAAATGTTGGTAATCCTAACTTTTTGAATGGGACTACACAAAATTGTGCATAATTAAAATATTTCTGGCAGATCATCATTATTAAAAAGTTTCCTGTTTGCATGAGCACTACACAGTCAAACCTCCATAATTTGTACCTCCATAACTTGAATTTTCTATAACTTGAACAAAATAAGAGTCCCCTGCCAAATTCATGACCTATACTTTCCATGTTAAATTTATTCCATAACTTGAATTTTCGATAATTTGAATTTTTGCTTGGGCCCTTCGGATGCAAGTTTTGGAGGTTCGACTGTAATTAAGAAAAAGCAATACATTTCCAACTTGTTCGGATATCAAAACAAATTTTGTACAGCTCGTTTGTTAGATACAACAATTCATATAGTATTTCAGACAAAAAATTCATTAATAACAAATACCGATTGATTTTTTTTAAGTTTACTTAAAATGTTATTTAGCTTTAAATTGT
>JAVBJR010000743.1:0-2627 GCA_031546965.1 Dysgonomonas sp. | reverse complement strand
AGGAAAATTTCCTCCTCAGAGCCGTGAACAACATTGCAGCCGGTCTGCAATACCTACACAGCAAAGATTTCATCCACACGTAATGAAACATATCTCTATCATTTCTTTATTATAATAGATTAAATGAAACAGATGTTTTTTGTTTTGTAATTACAGAGATTTGGCTTCGCGAAACTGCCTCGTCACGTCCGATTGTATGGTAAAGATAGGTGATTACGGAAACAGCATAGAGTTATTTAAGGTAAGTTGTAGTACATACAGTGGTAGATGTTAAGAATGTTGGAGGTATTTATAAGAGGTTATTCGGGATTTTTCTTACAGGGTGATTATTACTGCGCTGGAGGAATTGCGGTTCCGATACGGTGGTGCGCTCCGGAGACTTTGCGTTGTACCGATACCATCATAGAGACAAGGGAAGTTACCAAACAGGCCAACATTTGGTGAGTGGCCTTGTTCATACCACTCAGGGAAACCTGGAAAATCTGGAAAAATCAGGGAATATTTATTTTAGCGCTAACAACAAATCAGGGATATTGATATAAATATATAATGTGCAATTTGAATGTCACTGTGTTTCAAATTAAAATTATTACCTGATTATTTAGAAGAGTAGTTGAAATAAAACTAGTTTAACCTGCATATAATATGCTCTGGAAATTTTTAATAAGCACTCTGGAAAACCTGGAAAACTCAGGGAAAATGGCAGTCACAGTTTGGTATGGATGAATAATAGTGCTTTAGATGTTCAGACTTTATACAGTTATTTCAGAGTGATTACTATATTAATAGAAATCCTAGATTTCCTGGGAAAGTAATATGATTTATAAATAGTTACGGGCAAACGAAACAGTTTGTGTATTTTAAAGTTTTCAATTGGACACAAGGAATATTTTGTTGAATTTTATACACTCTAAATTATAAGGTATTCATATATAGAAGAATTAAAGGTGAAGTGACAGGGTAAATTACAAGGTATTGATATTTAGAAGAATAAAAGGTGAAGTGACAGGGTAAATTACAAGGTATTCATATTTAGAAGAATTAAAGGTGAAGTGACAGGGTAAATTACAAGGTATTGCTATTTAGAAGAATTAAAGGTGAAGTGACAGGATACATTTCCTGCAACCGATTTCTCTGAAAATTTTCCTATGCATTAACAACATGTATTTGCATTTGTCAATTTTTTTCTTATTTTTCCATACATTAGTTTTTTTTTTTAAATAAAAATTCACAAATGTATCCTAAAATAGGTCCTCAAGTCCTCACACTGTCAAAATTTACATTCGGGACAGTGAGTATGGCATCCCACTTGCACCAAAACGTACTATAAATGCCTATTGGCTATATATATATATATATATATATAGGTGACTTCCCCATATGCTAGAACAAACTCTCCATATTAGAATTTTTCTTCTCCTAGCCTCTCTGCACAGGCCCTAAAACACACAAACTTCAATCTGTTAAAACACTTGTAATAAAATTTTTAAAAAAGAAAAGAAATGAACTCATAGTTTTAATTTTAATAATTCTTTCTACTGTCCGAATATCATGGGGTGTTACAAAACCATGTCAGTTCACATTTAATTTAGATGTCTGGAAAAATTAGATATTTTCAGTGAAAATTCTGCAAAATCCGAAATTAGAAAACAAACAACATTGGGTTTGTCGTTTTTTTTTTGTTTTTTTTTTATATTGCTAATGATTTGACCGTTTCCATCTTTCACAGGTCATTTGGAATAGTAATATGGGAAGTGTTGGAATTCGGCAAACTTCCTTATTTGGAGTTAAACGACGACGAAGTCATCAAGAACGTGATCGTTGAAAATTCCCAACGACCCGAACCTCCACGTATCCGTTCGCCGCACGTGGATCGCATGTAAATAATTGTTCTTTGTTTGTTACCAAGCTATTGGTTGCCATGACTGTAGTGTACTGTCATGACAGACAGTACAACTTATTACAGCTGCATCCAACCGGTTGTTTTTTTATCGATAAGTAATTTATAATAACACAAAAAACCCGGGTTTGTTTATTTTTCTCTTTATCCGCTTCCAGTTTCCGTGTATCTCAAGCTTGCCATGCCGACCCTCGTCTGTCACTGGACGGCATCTGCGAAGCCCTGTCCTTCCTACTTACAATACCTGATGGAGGAGATCCATCCGGTGACTTCGAAACGCGTTGGCGGAGGCTCAACTCGAGAGAATCTTCTCTCGGTGTCGGCTCTGGAGGAGGAGGAGATCTATCCGTTTCTTCCAGCAGGGAGACTTCACCGTTCTCCTGGCAGCAGACCACGTCGGTTAGCCTCCAGAACCTTCGAGGTAGCCTGGAAGATGTCAGCGTGGTCCGTGGAAACGGTAGCGAACAAGTGGAACAAGCGCGGGAAGACGAATCGCTGAACTTGTCGCTTCAAGTGTCTCAAGTGATCCAGCATTTCGATGATATGCTCCTTCAAGACGGACAGGGTGATGGTAAGGAGACGAGGGTTCAAGAGGACCTGTCCTGGAAGAGAATGGTGGAGTCCAACAACCAGGAGTCCGGCCAGATCAAGAGGCTCATCCGCGAGAAGTCGCAGAGTGTTCAGGACTTCCTCAAACTAACCGTGGTGGATTCCAGCGAAAGTGGCA
>JAVBJR010000751.1:0-5116 GCA_031546965.1 Dysgonomonas sp. | reverse complement strand
AAGGCATTGCGTCTCTACAGTGGGGCAAAATTTATTCAGAATTTTCTCTTCTTATATTCAGCAATTTAAAATCATTGTATCGTGCGAGTAAATCACTTTTATAACCATTTGCTCTTTGGAGGTTTTCTCTATCCATACTAGTTTCTTCCGTTTGCGAAAATAAGTCGCAAGATATAGTTACCCATCTTATAGCCTCTTTTAAGTTGTCGGATACCTCATAAGCTAAAGCAATGTTGTTGGCTAGCCTGGCTTTTTTCTTCTTGTTTTTGGTTTCTTGATCGTAAGCCGCTTGCCACAAAGACAATGCTCCTGCCCAATTATTATCCTGTATCGATTTCTTAGCCTCTTTTACATCTCCAAAATACCACCTTAGTTCGTTGCTCCAATAGGGAGCTAAAGAATCGGCTATTTTTTTACCCATGTATTCGGCAGCTTCTTTCATAGCTTGCTCTCTGCTTGGAATAGTATCGTCCGATAAGGGAATATTATTATTGTAGGTTGCTGCCCAATAAATACTGTCTCCCATAAATAGAGGCGAAGAAATAGCTTCTCCTTTGTTTGAATACATCCGAAAACGTACATCCATATTTGCACTAAGATATTTTAGAATTGTACCGAAGTCGAAGTCTTCATCTTGAGAAACTGTACTGACCAAGAAGCGGTCTATCGAAATAATGGCATCAGCTCTGTTATCGTTGCAAATATTTTTAACAAGAATAGAGTCTAGGGGTGCTAAATCAGCAAAATTGATATCTTCCCTCAGAGGGTGTTCATAAAAAACCACATCATCGAAGTATTCTTTGTCTCCCAGATGATTAAAAAGCGATGCCGCTAGTATATAGTTTATACTGTCGGTATTAGCAGATAGGGATGAGACGGATTCTTTGCCTCTAATATAGCTAATATGACCCACGTCTCCCGGTTGTGGAACCGAGTTGTCTACAATTACTACAGTATTAATGTTTTTGGGTAGTGTTATTTGTGCAGGTTTCTCTACATTTATAATTAATGTAGAGACGCTTGTACAACCACTTAAGAGGAATAAACCCAAAAATAAAAATAAGCTTGCACGATTATTTATTGCTTTATAAAATATCATATAGTTTTACAGATATGGATGAGAACTTTATAACTGTGTTTTATATTAATCTCAAAATTAAATTTAATTTTCCACATAAAATTATATTTGTTGTGTGTAAATTTAAAATTATCTAAGTTTAAGGTCTCAAACCGAGTTTAAAACAAAAGACTAAATAATGGCAAAGAAAGAACAATCGTATACAGAAGCAATAAATGAACTGCAAAAAATACTCGATACACTAGAGTCGGGCAATATGGATGTTGACGTATTGACCGAAGAAATCAAGCGTGCATCCACTTTATTAAAGGTCTGTAAGGAGAAACTTTATAAAACTGATACCGAGATCAAAAAACTACTCGATAACCTCGATTAAACTTGTAGGGGCGTATTGCATACGCCCACTGAATGAAAATCATTTATTTCGGGTGTATGTAATACTCCCGACAATTAAATAAAAACAGATATGAATAATGTAATAATAGTAGCAGGAGGTAAAGGTTTACGGATGGGGAGCGAATTGCCTAAACAATTTCTCAACATAGGTGGAAAACCTGTTTTGATGCGAACAATTGAAGCTTTTTACAATTTCGACAAATCGATACGTATTATTGTGGCTTTGTCTGCATCTTATCGCGAACATTGGTCGAAACTTTGTAAGGGATACGGCTTTTCTGTTTACCACGAAGTAGTAGATGGAGGTGAAACCCGTTTTCATTCGGTAAAAAATGGATTGGAACTTGTAGGTGAGGGTTCAGTTGCCGTACATGATGCCGTTCGACCCTTTGTATCTGTTTCGCTATTGCAAACTTGTTTCGATGAAGCTAGAGACTATAAGGCGGTAATACCCGTGATTGAAGTAACAGATAGTATACGCGAAATAATCGATGAAAAGGACAGTAAAATAGTTAATCGATCAAGATATCGTTTGGTACAAACCCCTCAAGTATTTGATTGTGTTTTATTGAAAAAAGCGTATGAAATGGATTTTTCGGAAGCATTTACAGATGATGCTTCTGTTGTAGAATCGTACGGGCATTCAATTCATTTAGTATCAGGCGAAAGAACTAATATAAAAATAACAACTCCTTTCGATTTGGATTTAGGAGAAGTAATTTTGAAAAAATAAATAAAATGGATATATGTATTGATTTTGACGGTACTTGCGTCACCCACGAATTCCCCAAAATAGGAGAAGATATAGGAGCAGTTCCCGTTCTCAAAGAATTGGTAGAAGCAGGGCATAAACTGATTCTCTTCACCATGCGCAGCGATCGAAAAACCAAAAAGAAAGTAGGAGATGAAACCGTTGTAGTAGAAGAAAACTTCCTCACCGATGCCATTAATTGGTTTGCCGAAAATGGTATCCCTTTGTATGGTGTACAGAAAAATCCGAAACAACGTTTTTGGACAACGTCCCCCAAAGCTTATGGGCATTTGTATATAGATGATGCAAACCTGGGTTGTCCACTCGTTACTCCTGATGAGGGCAGACCTTATGCCGACTGGGTCGAAATACGAAAATATTTGATGGAAAGGGGTGTTTTATGATTTTATTTGTAGGGACTGGGTTCTGCCCTGCTCGCAAATTCATGGGCAGAGCAGAACCCAGCCCCTACATTTGTCATACAAATCAGTGTAGTTTTTTTACTGTATAATTTGCACACTTTTCGATGTAGATTGTTATAAGAGAAATAATCATTACTTGTCTCGTCAATATATAAGAGTATACAAAAGTATTTATTATTTTTGTGTGTAATATTTTAAACTGAATATGGCTCTCAAACAACAATTGCAACAAAAGCAACAACAGCGTTTATCGCCTCTGCAAATGCAGGTGATAAAGCTTACCGAGTTGCCTAATGTAGAATTGGAGGAAAGAATCAAGCAAGAACTTGTAGATAATCCGGCACTGGATGAAGGACGTGAGGAGTCTGATGATCCTCAAGATATTACGGATGATATCAATTACGAAGACTCTGACCATATTACCCAAGAGGATATTGCCTTGGGCGATTATCTTACCGAAGACGATATTCCCGATTATCGCCTCAATAATTACAGTTCTGCTGCAACTGCCAGAGAAGATATCCCTTTTTCGTCAGCAGAATCGTTGCACGAATCGTTAATCGACCAATTGCGCCTTACCGAATTAGATGATCAATCGACAAAAATAGCTGAATATATAATTGGTAATATCGATGAAAACGGCTATCTTGACAGACCGCTAAGTGCAATATCAGACGATTTACTTTTTCAGCAAAATTTAGATATTCCTTTGGGTCAGATAAAAAAAATCTTACATTTAATCCAAAGTTTTGAACCGTCGGGTATCGGTGCTTCCGATTTACAGGAGTGCTTGCTGCTTCAACTGAAACGAATGAATGAGTCTGAGCTGGTGAAGCTAGCTATCATTGTTATCGAAAAATATTTCGATGATTTTTCTAAAAGGCATTTCGATAAAATTGAGAAAGCTTTAAATATAGAGGAAGAGATTTTAAAACAAATCATTCATCTGATAGTTACTCTCAATCCCAAGCCCGGAAATAATTGGGGGGATGCCCTTTCGTTAACGATGAATACGATAATACCCGATTTTATCGTCGAAACATACAATGGAGAATTGTTTCTCAGCCTCAATAATCGCAATATACCCGAATTGAAAGTGAACCGAGATTATTCCGAAATGCTGCGAGGATATAGCGAAAATAAAAAAGGAATGACCGCCGAAGCCAAAAATGCAGCTTTGTTCGTAAAGCAAAAACTCGATTCGGCTCGTTGGTTTATCGATGCAATTAAGCAACGGCAAGAAACATTACAACGCACTATGCAGGCGATTGTGGATCTTCAATATGATTTCTTTCTCACAGGTGATGAGTCGAGCCTAAGACCTATGATTTTGAAAGATATTGCAGAGTTGGCAGAATATGATATTTCGACCATATCACGTGTGAGTAACAGTAAATATGTGCAGACCAATTTTGGGATTTATCCGTTGAAATACTTTTTTTCCGAATCGATGCAAAATGATGCAGGAGAAGAGATTTCATCGAGAGAAGTAAAAGCTATTTTAAGGGAATGTATTGGAAACGAAGACTCCCGCAAGCCTTTAACTGATGATAAACTCACCGAAATATTGAAAGAGAAAGGCTACGTAATAGCACGCCGAACAGTGGCAAAGTATCGCGAACAAATGAATATCCCCGTGGCAAGACTGCGGAAAAATATATAAATTATGTGGAAGATAGGACAAGGTATAGCGAGAGTATATTCAACAATTTTTCAGCCATTGCTGATACCGTTTTACAGTTTGGCTTTGCTGATTGTTTATACTAATTTTTATCAGATGTATGTTGGGCAGATTCTCAAGTTTTTTATCCCGACCTTGCTTTTTACATTTGTATTACCTGCTCTTTTTATTTTGGTATTGAAAAAAATGAGGTATATAAGGGATTTTGAATTGAGTTATGCACCCGACAGAACACTCCCTTACTTGATATTTATTATATCCAATGTAAGTTTAACCCTGTTTTTCTATAACTCTCATGTATTTTATTGGACATTGGGATTGATAGCTGCTCCTGCAATCATAGCATTAGTAGGTCTGATAATCAATTTTTTCTGGAAAATAAGTGCCCACATGATGGGAATGGGTGGATTAGTAGGTGGAGTATTATCGGTTTGCTTTAACGTAAAGGGCTCTAACCCGATGATCCTATTTACAATTCTGTTTATCTTGGCAGGTTTGTTGGGAGTCTGTAGGTTATACCTTAGGGCTCATACTGCCGCCCAAGTTTATGTCGGTTTTATTTTAGGATTTATTATTGCCTATGCCTCGGTTTTTGGAGGGGTATTCTTGATGCTCATGTATTTGTAATGAAGTTCATTTAATTTTTTTATGAGTATCCGTTTTGTGACCCATTAAATAATTATTATCTTTATAGTCAAATCAATACGTTTTATCCATGAACTTACTGAATTTTGTAGCAGCTTTTCCGGATGAATTGAGTTGCAAGGTAAAATTTAAAGAATATAGAG
>JAVBJR010001156.1:0-2514 GCA_031546965.1 Dysgonomonas sp. | reverse complement strand
AGGGCGGGGCTACAGGGCAAAAAATAGTACTTCTTGTATCGATACAGATCGATACATACTGAATTACGGTATGCCATTGGTTGCAGTGTGGTGCATGCTCCGCCTATTTAGTCTAAGGTTTGGCCGGGAATTACTATAGTTATTCCACAGGGTGTCTACTGAACTGGAAAATAAACCTGGAAATCCTTGAATTATACTGGGATTTGTTATTATGTACAACTTGAAATCCTGGAAATGTACTGGAATTCTTAATTAAATAAAAGGAAAATGTTATAAATTAGTACTAACACACTTTAAAAACTTTCTTCTACTTTTTCAAATGATGGATAATGTCAGAAATCTTCCTTTTTACAGACAGTTCACTTAATCTTCAGGTTGCTTATGTTATATTTATTTGTATCCATTCGTCCCAATATTCAATCATAACAACTTTAATAACTAACAGTATTAGTCAAGTTATTTATTTTGTGTTCCATTAGAGAAAAATGAGTTAATGTGACTCTCTTAATAATAATCCTGAAAATGTACTGGGAATTTTGAAAGTACAATTCAGTAGACCATGAGTAGACACACAGTGACACTGTAAAAAGACACTGTAAAAAGACACGGTCATACCTGATGATTGGGAAAAGACAGCCAATGACTGGGCAGAAATTGCCGAAAGGGATAATTTGTGTTCCTTGGGAACAGCTGATTTGTCCACTGAATCAACCATGTTCACTACACTGTCACTCAGAGTGAACATCACATCAGGTTTTGCTCCTGGAGTCCTGTTAACATATTTTCCACACATTACAATTGTATTCTCATAAAATAAATCGTGCAAATAAAATCAACATCAATTTTTTTGGGTTTTTAGGAAAACCCAAGTAAAAACCCTTGGTAAAAACTAAACATTTTAGTAAAATTCAATGGTGTTGTGTAAATTTTAAAGTTAGCTGTGAGGTTGTATAGCACAAGGAAGTGCAAATGATTAAATACAAATTGCTGATGTATAAAATACCATAAAATAAAGGATGTTTTTCTAATAGGACGGAAGTTTATACATGTAACAACTTGTATTGTGTCCATTATTTGTTTGTTGGGCCAGTGTCTCGACTTTAATCTAACAGGAATTTAATAAGAGTCATCGATCTTGAATTTATGAACTTTAAGCAGGTGATGACATCACCAGTGTCACGTGAAACTTTCCTTTGTTTAACATAGTGAATAATAAAAGAAACACTTGCAATGGTTTCCATTGAAGGTATGTCACATTAAAGGTTATTAACATCCCCATGTATTTATACATCTTAATTTTTTATAACACCCCTGACCTTTTTTATACAACACTTTAAAAAACACTTTACATTTTACCACATTATTACATAATCCTTTGTGGATAATTTAGCATATCCATTACAGAGAAAGATGATGTCATTTTTAGTAAAACATATTAAAAAAAAAACACAGAAAATTGGAATTATTGCTGTAATTACAACTGATGTCAAATAAATCAATTACGGTATTTTATAATTTAAACGAATCAATTTTTTAGTACAGGGTTCCCACCCAATTTCTGAAGTTCATTTCCCTGACAACTTTTCAGTAATTTCCCTGACATTTTACATGAAAATTAATACAATATTAGGCCACAAAAATAGTATACATTTTCATGCTCGGAATTGAACATCATCATGCATTGCTATTCAATTAAATAATACTTAAACAAAACAAATCCAATGTTATACAAGTTCATTGTGGATGTAATACAAGAACAATTTAAACATTTTACATTTTAAAAATATGTAGAAAGTCATAGTAAGTCATTTCCCTGACATTATCAACATTATGCACAATTTCCCTGACACTTTTTGATTTCCCCTGAATTTCCAGAAAGTGGCAACCCTGTAGTACATTACATGGTAAATAAATACATTGTTTGTCAAAATATTATTTCAGTTGTGATAATTTTCTTTCACATCCAGGAGAATTATGTCTTATTTTAATGTAAATTTTATTTCACCAAGAGATTTCACTTATTGTTCAACTGTGCATAGATTTATTATACCAAATTCCCCTTAATTTCCCTGACTATTAAAAATACAGTGAAACCTGTGTATGGTGGAATCTCAAGGGACCGGAAAAACTCTCCACCATAGAGAGGTTTTTCCAGCATAGGCAAGTTTTTAAAAACATTAATTTAATCGATCATGATGTGAAGGGGCCAAAAATGTAAAAGTTTATACCACAGGCATGTTTCCACCATGTATAGTTTCCACCATAGACAGGTATTACTGTATTTAAAAAATGTGTTTACCATTTCAAATCATATAAATATACTTTTACCATCATATAAAATTTAAAATTCAACTTATGGAGACATTAATATGAGTGCACACAATTATAAATATAGGACTTGAAGCGTACTTATAATCCTATTTACATTTTAATCCAGGTCATGTATTCATTACTTTGTAATGTTCAGTCTTCCAACTTCTGTGCCACTAATTTTATTCCATCGATTCGAAATGT
>JAVBJR010001246.1:0-3858 GCA_031546965.1 Dysgonomonas sp. | reverse complement strand
ATAATACTGCTATTTCAGGGTGGTTCTGAAGATTGGACTGTAACATCAGTACCGGTGTCCAACGATTGGCCGTATACGTATCGCGCAGCAATAGCTGCCAATAAATATTTAGATTATGCAACTAAACCAGTGCACGAGTTTATATTAATTGCTAAGGTAACTTTAATAATTCTAACCAAAATTTGAACCATTATTAGAGATAATACATGATTGTTACAATGTGGTCATTAATATTTCATAAAATAGAATGACCTAATGAAATTTTTATTTCCTCAATTCAAAATAGTAATCTCATATTGTATTCTAACAAATTCATGTTAAATATTACTTGCATTTTTAAGAATGCAGATGGAAATCAGGTCCAGGTATCAACGACAAACGTTTCTATAAAGCTGGCGGATTACGACAACTTGGCTCCAAAATTTAACGCCAGCTATTATTCTACCACAGTGAGCAGTACTATGGTAACATCTTTATTATGTAATTCTTAACTCTTTATAAGTATAGGTTTAATATCAATACAACTATCTCTGTCAGATATCAACCATCGGTACACATGAACTTGCAACAACACCTGAAATTTACGCCTATGATCAAGATACAGGAATCAACCAGCCATTAGTCTACTCCATAAATACTGATTGTGGCAAGTCTTTTATAAATTTGTAGAATATATGAAGTTACTCATACTGATTATTATATGTATGGGAATATTTAGGTGCATCTGTGTACTGTGACATAGTGAAAAACCACTTTACGATAGACGCAAACACCGGTAGCTTATACTTTGCCAGCAGTGGTTCATGGCCTTATGATGTTACTTCAATTTCATTCTTAATTTCGGTAATGACATATTACTTTATGAATGGTTATGAAAAAGCTGTAACAATATTCTAAAATTTATAATATTTATTTCTCATATAGGCCACCCAAACTGATAACCAAGATAAAACAGCAAATGCAGATGTAATAGCAGTCTTCCAAATCCCTGCATAAATAGCAGTTAAAACATGTGAAGACCGTTTGAAACTGTTTGGGAAAAAGTCATCAATGAAATAATACATAGAAAAAATTAAATTTGTGTGTAGGACAATGTTTCTTAAAAGTGTTTATTACAAGAATGGATGCATGGTGTTTATGGCTGTAATGGAATGTATTGTTGTTCACATTGTAAAATTTGCAGGCTTAGTTAGTTATTAAATCTCAATAAATGAAAATAATATTGTAATTAGTGTACTAGCAACTTTGCACAAGTGCAATAAAGAAACACAAGTTATGAAAGATAACATTGTATGGACATTGTCATCATTAATTTCATTTAGTTACTAGTATTCATCTTACATGGGTCATACAAAATTGTGTTTAACATTTTCAAAGTGTTTTCTAAGGTTTTCCAGAATGCTTGGGCAAACTTTCCACAGCATATTCTATACATTTGTTAATGTTTGCAAAAACTATAAATTGCATGTTACGTCAAAGCACAATAAACTAGCCATATATGGAAAATACTTATTTCATAAAAAAGTCAATGGAAACTAGTTTATTGCAACATCTTTTCTAAATAATTTTGATTTCAAAGACATTCAAATTACACATAATATAATAATAATATTCAGTATAAAAGTTTCTCTGTAATTTCCAAGCTTTGGCAAAACTTTAACAGCCAAATTCCCTGAGTTTTCTAGATTTCTCTGAGTGTTATGTGAACCATGTCTGAACCATGTCTAAGCATACCAGGTATTATTTAATCTCACAATACTATCAGATTAGCATTTCGAAATTTCCCCAGCAACTGTACAACTTTTGTAAGTACATGTTATTGAAAATTTGATTGCGTGGTTTCTCAAATATTTAACACTTGAATACAACATTATCTCCTTGAACTAGTACGAGGATTATCTTCCCTGTTGCTATACATCCAATTCTTTTGTAAAAGACAGAATTCATTGGCTAATGGATGCTCCTATAACTTTTGATAAAAATTAGAATCGTGTTTGATCACACCGATAAGAAAACATATATATTCCCTCCAACAATTGTATGTTGGTTGTAAAATTGAGTGCACTGTTGTACCTTGGTTGTACAGAATACCTAACATTTAAGGATGATTTCATTCTGGAAGCTGTTGCTTTGCCAAGTTGTTATTTCAACTTTTGCGCTGAAAGGTAAGATACAAAGAGTTTTCTATAATTATTAATAAAATCCTCATTGTTGCTTGAAAAGGTTTTAAATATATAATGTATTTAATGTAGTACACTTTATATTTAAACTTTTTCAGCTAATGCACACTGTTCCTATGAATCAATATCAGAAAATGCATTCATTTCGGGAACAGATATTTTTTGTTTCAGTGTTCCTGAGGCATCTGGTGTAGGCAAGTGTATATAAACTCACCTAAACTTTATAACATACATATTAATTATACATGTACCCTATTAAAAACATATGGATCATTTGTGAATATTGTTAGGAACAAGTATATGTGCATTTAAGGCACTAACGGCCGTCTCGGCTACTTTGAACTCATCTGGAACACTGGCTCAATTCAATGACTTTCAAACACGTGACAATGGTGATGGTACCCTAAATATCAACTTATTTTCAAAAACATCATACAGCAGTTATGTTGACAAGGTATAAAACACCATAACTAACTTAGAATCTTTCACAGGTTAATAAAATAACAAAAATGAATGTCATATTAACAGTAATTTTAATTTTCAGCAAACAACAATAGAAGATCAAACAATTGCAGATGTTTTTACTTGTTTTGCTGCAGATGGGGTATGTTAAAAAACAACAAGGGACTGTATATGTACTAGCATATGTAATTTTGGCCCCACTCTGTATTCGTTGTGACATTGAACTTGCAGATGATTATGCCAGCAAATATCTATGTTAACCTAGTAGCAGAAAATACTCAGCATCCAATTTTCACTTCTGGAACATACAATTTTGTTGGTGTCCCTCAGGTAAGAACATCATTTATATATTGAATCAGTTATATATAATACTAGGGTAAGTCATTAAGTAATACATATGTTTAATATGAATATAGTATGTGGTAACAATAGCATTATTATTATAAATTATCAGACTTTGACTCCAGGGGTAGATATAACAAACCAAGGATATGGCAGCCCAATAACAGCCACAGACACAGACAACAATTTTGGTTCAAGCAATTATGATGGTGCAATAACAGAGTTTGAAATCCAGGTAAAATAAAGTATTTCTCGTTTTGCTACCATCCTTCTTCAATCACACTGCATCAGTTGTTCAACAAATAAATATACATTGCAGGGTGGGTCTGCAGATTGGAGTGTAACCGCAGTTGCTGAATCTACAGTGTGGCCATATAAGTATCATGCAGCAATATCAGCCACAAAATCTTTAACTCAAACGCAGTACCATCTTGTATTACTTGCCAAGGTAACAAAAACCCAATACAAAATCTGACCAATAGTGTGATAATTCCCTAGTTTAAATTAATATTGTACTGGATAGTATTTTCAAATTAAATTAATTTAGGGCATCCTGCTTCATGATTTCCTAAACAGGGTATTTCCAAGGATGTTTATAACTTTTTTTCCAGGACACAAAATACATAAAGTGAAAGATAGTTACATAACAAACTACATTAATCTTTTAAAAACTGATGAATAAGTGGAATGAACCATCGAATTTCAAAAGTCTAAATTGGTATTTTGTTCCAAGCAAGCGGCCCAAGACCCACTGAAACTAGCCACTGATCTAACTGCTCACCTGCTAGAACGCGGCCACTACCACCAAGTGGTACATTCTTAAACCAGGCACTGAACTACCTGCGTACCTGCTAGAAGGGGGTGTCGATAGCAG
>JAVBJR010000057.1:0-6808 GCA_031546965.1 Dysgonomonas sp. | reverse complement strand
TTGTCAGTTCACATTTAAAAGATTACTGGACTTCCCGGACACTCTGTATAGTACAACTATACTCCCAGTCCCAATGCTGGAGTCTGTGGACTTTTCTTTAACAAAAGGGCCTTTTCTACAGCAGCAATAACCGAACAATGTAAATTAAAGGATTAACATTGTTGAAAAGGCCCTTTTGTTGAAAAAAAAGTCCACAGACTATGCATTGAATTTCAACGGCCAATTTCAACCTAATATACGGAGCAATGGCGGAGCACAGGTGGTTTCTTGCACATATTTCAAGAAAATAGTTCCTCTTGTATTGATACGTATGACCACGGTGTAGTATTAGGTCAGGTGGTCCAACTCCCCTATCGCCGCTCAGTACGAAACTGGTCGAAAGTACTGAGGGCTGCCGACGGCCGCCACCAGGTGGCGAATCATATTCATGGGGTTGCTGATGTCATCGTGTTTACATCGTTTGGAGCCGCCCATTTCGTCGCAAGCGTTTTGCCGCGGCCGATTCGTCACCGTCGGTTTGACGCCGGACGCATCGGCTCAAAGTTTTCTGACCCTGATACACTAGCGCCACCTGTTGGCATTGACGGGAAACCCTGACTACTTTCGACCAACTTTTTGTGTGAGTTGGACCACCTGACCTAATACTACACCGTGCGTATGACAAACGAAAATGTGAAAGGCCTGGCGGATGTTTACTATACTCATCGCCATTAGCTGCAACATAACATTCGACTAATGTACAGTTATATATGATTGTGTACTAGATGGTAACCACCGGCAATTTGTTCTTCATCGTTTGCGCAGCGATGTCATTTCTGATTGGGCAAGTCTCTTACGGACACAAGTTGCACATCATCTCGTCAGATGAAGGTACATAACATATTCTGAGTGTTCATGGCACAGTCTTCTTAACGTGAACATTACCTAAGCTCTAGGTGAAAGAGCATCATGCCCCAATACGAACTGCAATGGAAAAGGACCATGCTCAAGTAACTCAAATTGCTCCTCGAAGCAATGCTGCATCGACTTGCAACTGTCTACGGCATGTTGTTACACACCTGGAGATCCAGTACGTCCTTCAGTAACTCCACCTACCACAGCTACACCCACAACTCCAACCACAACTGCAACTTCCACTGCAACAACACCTTCAACTGCAACTATACTTGCATCTACTTCTACTATTTCATCAACTACCATCCAAAATTGTAAATATTGCACAAATACTAATAACATTAATTGGTGGTTCCCATTTCGGTACTATGTACGCGGGCATTCATTTGTTGGCACATGTAAGAATGAGATCTACATGAATGACAACTTGATGGAAACTTGGTATTGTGTTTGACAAGCAGGAATTATCCCATGCAAATAGTATTTACGTAAACCAAGCTAACAAATGAGGGACAACTACCACTGTCCACTGCTAGGGACAGAGTTTGTAGTACCTTCCCCTAAGAGGACTGCTGTCAAGGGTCTACCATTCAATACACTTAGACGTCAAAAATAATTTTAAATGATGGCAGTACGGGAGCATTCTGTTGGCACCTCGTATGACACCAAAACGCAAAAATATGTTTTCACTTCTAATCTCTCCACCAGGGAAATTAAATATCAATGCTAGTGCGAGCATGAACTGCAATTAATGTACCGTATTTACTCTTTGAAACCCCCGGGGGTTCTTTTAAAAAATATTGGCAAAGACCAGGGGTTTATTAGAGACGGGGGTTAATTAGAGACCGGGGTTTATTTACACTAAAACACAAATGAGCCTGAATACCTCATAAACATTACCATCTGGGATTGATATTCAAATATTACATTTATTCGGACTCGTCAAAGATGACTAATACATTTAGTTGTTGCTGTTCTTCATCGTCTTCCTCATAAATCTGGACTGGAAGCGATGCCAGATATACCCGGGGTTTTGTCGGAGACCCGGGGTTTATCGGAGACCCGGGGTTTATTAGAGACCCGGGGATTATATTCACTACATACCTCAAAAACCAGGGGTTTAATAGAGACCGGGGTTCATAGGAGACCCAGGGTTTAAAGGAGTAAATACAGTAGTTCAGTATGGGGAGGAAATCCAATATAAAAATAACTTGCATTTGCTTAATTTACAGCATTTCCTCCATCTTGTGGCAACTTAGTACAGAACGCAGATTGTAGAGATATTTCTATTGAACCACTGCAATGTTCGTGCACTACCAATGTTGATTGCTACCCCAACGAAATTTGCTGCATTGAAACCAAGCTTCCAGTTGCAACCAAATGCTACGAAGTAACTCCAGCTCCAACCACTCCTGGTACCACAACTACGCAGAATCCAACCGTAAGGAATTTCAGATAATGCCAGATGCTCGTGGCATATAATGTCTTATATATGTTACCGTCATTCTGTCAAAATCCGCCGTTTGCCGAATGACGTCACAACGCGGTAATCGTTCGTTCCGAGGGTTCTGCTATCGCGTGAGAAAACCTAACCTAACCTAATTTAAACTAATTAACTAAACAATCCTACGTTTCGACGAGTTTGCTGTCACGTGGGAAAACCTAACCTAACCTAATTTAAGCTAATTAAACATATGTCAGTCCCGCAAACAGATGAGGCGGAGAATATCGTGGTACGTGCGCGGTACGCGTTGTGACGTCATAAAACGCCGATTCGGCAAACGGCGTGTCTTTGAAGAATGACGGTAACATATACACTGAAAGCAATTTCAATTCATTGTAAACTCAATTGTATAATTGCAGAAACAATGTCCGTCTAGCATTTCAAATCCCACTTGCGCAACCGGGCTAACAACAGCAATGGGTGGAGCCACATGCGATGAAGCTGCCGATTGTCGTTCTACTGAAGTATGCTGCACGCCCTACAGACGACAGCCATCTTGCTGCGTTGCACTGCCTTCATAAATACACTAATAATGGCCCGCTTTACTACAACAAATGTAAAGTTACTTCGAAAATGACCAGCCATGTAGCTATCACAACAGATCTGAATTTAATTTCTAAAATCATTACCTATAATGATTCCAATAGACATGGCGTTACACATTAATGTAATCAATAACATCTTGTGTATCATGTCATAGGATTTGCATGTAACTAAACAGTGACGTAAAGCGGGTATATATGGCTAAATGCACTGTAGTTTAGATATAAATCCCACTATATTATCTTGAAAAAATCCCAACAATCTGTTGGATTAATTCAAACATATTAAGCCACGTCTTCAATTAAAATATTCGCAACACTGGGGTTGTTTGTGGTGTATATTATAGGAATTATGTAATCAGTTCTTGTGCATTAAAAACACAAACTAATGTGAATGAAGTATGAATTTCCAGCTGAAATGTGCAGGCAAGGTGAACAGCAATCAGTCAGGACAAACATGGTAAACAGCAGGTAAATGGACTAAATTGAATCTGCTCCTCAATAGTGCAAACTGTGACCCTAAAGTTGTCAGAGCTACTCTGAACCTATTTATGAAAATCGATTTGAAATCAGTGAACACACAGAGCAGAAGAGTTTTTTAGCTTTCATTTGAAATTGTTCCCCTATATTTAAATATGGGATGACCTTGAGGGGGTTCCTCAAGGTCACGTTTAATTTCATCAGTGGACGGCCCCCTGACATGTTACCGAGTTATTTCTGTACAAGTTATTAACAGTTTTCACAGACTTTTGCACCAAGCTCATAAGTTCCATAATTTCAAACTCCACATATAATTCAAATATAATTAGCATTAAATATTAAAACTCCGCGCTTAGCACAAATAATCATTAACCATGCACAGCCTAACTGGAAAATTCGATACCAGTCAATAACGAGAAATCTGGGAAGCAAAAATACTAAACATAGTTGCATAAAATCTTATTTCACAAAGTATTCAGCATTTTACAAACTTTTGCATCAAAACCAAGTTTACCATTTTCTGTTCACATTTCAAAATTAATGTTCTAGTTTAAAATAGTGTTAACAATACATACATTGTTGTAGGCGTTATTTTTTTAGATAAAAACGCACAGCCAAATTTAGTGAATATTAAAAAGTAGAATAGAGAGCAATCCAGAGTATGTGTCAATTCATTGAGTATTTTTATAGAAGTTTGAATGGTAAAAAGTATCATTGTGCATGTTCTATCCCGGCAGTATACACAATTTGGAATTGTTGCATATTGCACAATGGGTTTGATATAACAAATGTATGTGTCAACATCAAGTACAAATCTTAGTATTAATGATCGACATCCACACATTGCAAACCCTATAAAGTCACAGATATGAAGTGGACCCACCCAAAGATACCATGAAACTAATTTTCACAAAACCTCATTTCAAAAAATGCAGCCGTCATGTTGTGGAATTTTGCATGTTTTGAAATAAAATGCATTGAATAAATGATGAACTTAAAGGTTAACTGACAGGGTAAATTTCATCTCACCGATTTGGAAAACACTGCACAGAAATGATTAAAACACTCATTCCTAATGCCCAGTGAATGTTCTCGATTTTATTTGTTGATCCTTTTCCGAGATATTGCGAGAAATTAGGAAATCAAATTCCCATGTTTTTTGGCCATATAGACTTTGCGCAGATGTCATAGACAGGGTATGAAACCAAAGTGCCAATAGTCCCAAATAGACCAATCCTACAGTTTGACCACGAAATGGAAACCTTAACAGGAAACCTTTAATACCCACGTATTCCAGTTATTGTAACAGCCTGCAAATTATCTTTGGTAGCGGGTGGGAAATTGAGGATACCGAGGAATATATTCAGCAAATTATTTGTAAGGTATGTTGTTTTGTAACGTTGTTCTGGGAACAATAAGGATTCTCAGAAGATAAGTGGCGAATAATCAGAAGGCTATATATATATGTCGTTGCAAACCTCTAAGTTATCGCCAAATGATGTTGTCATCGACACTTCCCCTTAAACCAATAACAAAATAATGATAAGGCAAAATTATGAGGGTACTGCAAGGTATGCAGGTATCGAAACATTATTTGTACCTCTAATTCCATCTCAACGGCAAAGAAAACATGGCAGCCTACAAAGTTATCGTCTTAGTCCTAATATCCGCCATCACCGCCACATGCTTCCAGTTGCGAGGGCCACAACATGGCAAAGGTAATAATCATTATACTACGTACTTATTAACTTACTTGTTGCCAACTTAATCCATAAGCACGTAAGCAAAGTGAAATGTTACCATACTACAGCCTGCGCAATGAAAGGTGACAAGGAATGATATGTGAAATTCAGTCTCCTTTAGTTGTTTGGACTATACAGTAGAACCTCCCTAAACAAATACCCTGTAAACTAATATCCTCTCTAAACTAATACAAACATCCGGTCGCATGGTTATTGGTATAGAAAGGTTCTACTGTATCAGGGCTCGAAATAAGCGGTATCGCATCGCAATTTGCTCCACAAATTTTCAAGTTCGCGATACTAAAATAAATTTGCATCGCAGTCGTTGCGACGCATTGACAGCGATGCAAACAGCAGCAAACGAAACTCTAAACTCTGAGTACAAACAGTGACAAGTCTGATGTTACTTCTGACTCAGAAATGGAAAATGATGTATAAAACAGTATAAAATGATGGACCAAAACTGTATGCTACATACACGCATTTTATAGGCTTAATTACAGCCTAACTGTATAAAATTTTGTTCTTTTTTTCTCTGAATTAAATTAGTCAATCATTTCAATTTACTAAACATTTATTGCTAATTGCTAATCAATTTGTATTTTGCGTAGCAGTTATTGCTATGCAATTTTTTCCTGATATTTCGAGCCGTGTATATGACTAAATTGGGGTAACTGTGTAAAAATACCATAACAGTGCTACAGAGCTTGGATATCTCAGTAGTTTTGAGTTGCAATATCAATAGACCCAAGCATGCTATATCCATTGAAATATCGAAATATGAAGTGAAGATAAATAAATTCCAAAACTCAGATATATACAAGATCTTGTTTGAATGGACCTACATGTTTCAACATATTTGTGTCTTCATTTACTGGAAACACTTCAATTCGCTACAAATAATTTGATGACTGTCCGGTCCAAGAAGCTTGAATTTCGAAATTTAAGCAATAATGCTGACAAAGGTATTTTGTACATCCACAATTGGAATTAATAAACAATATCTCGCACTTCATTTCCTCAGCACATCAGTTTGGTGGTCAAGTGGCCAACGCTAAAGTGATAGAACGTGATGATCCAAGTGGCTTGCGGGATTTTACCTGGCCAGAGGTAACCACCGCCCCGTGGGAAGAAACCACCACCGAGCTAAGGACAACCACCACCCCGTGGGAAGAAACCACCACCGAGCCAAGGACAACCACCACCCCGTGGGAAAAAACCAACGTGTGTGCCAGGCACGCACGACGTAGTTTCTTTGTGAAACATCTGTCCGGTAACATAATTGAAAGAACAATGTTTTACGTGAAACATCTTACTGAAACCTCATTGACAAGATACGTGAAAAAATAGAAATTGGTAGGTGCAAATAGCAAAGGTTCATGAAAACAACACATCCATTGGGATGCAGTTACAATTGTGGTAACATTTGTAGTCACATTTGTAATTCCATATGTAACTTCTATGCTGGTTACTTATAATAATAATCCTGATGCTAACGGG
This sequence comes from Dysgonomonas sp., assembly GCA_031546965.1. Taxonomy (GTDB): domain Bacteria; phylum Bacteroidota; class Bacteroidia; order Bacteroidales; family Dysgonomonadaceae; genus Dysgonomonas_A. Next base: position 146 of record JAVBJR010000057.1, on the reverse strand, counting down.
TTCTATACACTATCCAGTGTGTTAACCCGGGGGCCCCTTCCTATCCATTCATTGACTTCACAAGCAAGCAAGCGTGCTAACCCGTAGTTACTTTAAGGTATATATAACATCAATATTTTAATATTATATGATAATTATATTAGACT
>JAVBJR010000206.1:0-5484 GCA_031546965.1 Dysgonomonas sp. | reverse complement strand
AGCACCAATAATCCATGAATTCATTCAATATTACAAATATTGCAGCTTTTGGCAACACTTTATTGCATAAACTGTCAAAAGTAGCGAGTTTATATAATCCACATAAACCAAATAATCAGAGATATTGAACTGGGCTAGTGAGTTATGCATCACATCAAGGATCACATAATCTAAATGTTCTATTGGACTTATTCTAGAATGAACAGCTTTCAAATTGGAACTATAACTTGAGCAAGGGTAAGAAGGGAACAGCAGGGTCTATGGCGAATGGCCACCGGCCCCACCAATGGGAGCGGCGAGAAACTACGCTATACCTACCCGCTCACTCCCTTCTCAATAAGGACATGCCCATAAGCCGACCACCTCAATTGCCAGCCAATGGCATGCGGGTGGTGGGAGGTTTTGGCAATGGTTGTCCCTCCCTCCATAGAAACTGTTGTTCCCTTCTTAACCTTGCGCAAGTTATAGCATTCTCATTGTAAGAGTTGCAAAGTTTTTACGATACAAAAACTGCATCAATAGTTCGATACACATAAAAACTGCATTGATACAGTTCGATACATGTTAAAACTGTGTCAATTAATATGTTTTGATACCGTTCCGTACAGGTAAAAACTGCATCGATACAGCACAATACATGCAAAAACTGCATCGATACCACACGATACATGTAAAAACTGCATCGATACAATTTGTTACACCTAAAAACTGCATTCATACAGTTTGATACAGTTCAATACAGTTAAAAACTGAATCGATACAGTTAGATACGCGTAAAAACTGTGTCAATACATTTTGATACCATTCGATACACGTAAAAACTGCATCAATACAGTTTGATACATGTAAAAACAGCATCAATACAGTATGACACCGTTCGATACGCTTACGATACTGGTATAACGATATAAACAATAGTTCAGTGGTACAATACACTCATGATAATTTTTATTGCTTATGATCCAGTTCCTCTGAATGCTTTTTTTTATAATCGAAACAGTTTTTGAAACAGTTTTTTTAAACATTTAGCTTCCGTATTGATTAGCATCTATAAAAAATATTACATAATTCAGTATAAATGGTATTGTGTAATAAATTTGCAGTTTTTTGTCTGAAGCAGTAATTGATTGCTTGTACCACAATATCTTCTTGTGAACATATGAAAAAGTAAATAATGAACATGGAAATGCACAAATAGCGGCAGACATCTTAGCTTTCAAGATGTCGTCTCAGAGGTTTGGAATTGCGTTAATCGTGTTTGGAATTATCGGTTAGATAACCAACTGAAATTTCATCCCGATTGGTGGATTTTCATTTTTAGGCGGCAATCTTGGTTTTCAAGATGGCGTCTCCGGGGTTTGCAAATATGTTTATTGTGATTGGAACGATCGGTTACATAACCAACTGAAATTTCGTCCCAATTGGTGGATTTTCATTTTTGGGCGGCCATCTTGGTTTTCAAGATGGCGTCTCCGGGGTTTGCAAATATGTTTATTGTGATTGGAACGATTGGTTACATAACCAACTGAAATTTCGTCCCGATTGGTGGATTTTCATTTTTAAGCGGCCATCTTGGTTTTCAAGATGGCGTCTCGGGGGTTTGCAAATATGTTTATGGTGATTGGAACGATTCATATGGAAAACATTGTCGTTTTACATTATTTCATCATTTAATGTGTTATCTATCTGGTATGTGTTGGGGGTGGCAGAGGTTGATGTAACAGCCACAGTTGCCTGGGTGGGGGGGGGATAGAAATCACCTGATGGAAGAGCCCTGGAGCAAGTGGGTGGGAAATATAGCAAGGGGTGGTAGAACTGGGTGCAAGTCACGTGACTGCAAGTTTAATTATTTTCCTGTGCCCTGCAGCAAAATTTCTGTTTACCTAGAGGGCGCTGTTATCAGCCCAGCAAAATACCCAATCATTTTTTGAAAATTTGCAAAAGTTTTGTGAAGATTCTGAGAGAACCGTTTGTCCGATCTCGATGATTCTTTTTTTGTTGCAATCAGAATAATGATATCTAGGACACCTCACGGAACTTTTATTTTTTTGACGCACATAACATTTTCGAAATGGTTTTTTAAGTTTTTTTTTAATTTTTAAAAAGTCTTGCCAAGGTGTCCTAGATGTTTTTTATACTGATCACGGTAAAAAGAGAATCATCGAGATCGGACAAACGGTTCTCTCAGAATCTTCACAAAACCCTGCTTAGTCCCGCCTTAATAATGATGTTTCATTTTAAGGGCACCGTTCTGCTACAAAGGGGAAATTTTTTTGGATCCCTTGGGAGAGATTCCACAGAATTCGAAATTATTACATATGCATCACGTGATCACATCATTTTCATTTGTTTTCATTGCCGATTGCAAATAGGAAATATTCCTGTCAATGCATGCACCTAAACAAATAAAAATTATTTTGGCATCAAGGTCATTAAAATAGAATGCGTCAGCTTCATATTGATTCACTTCACTCTCCATATGTGTGCTTTATATGGTACATTGACAGGTGTTGTATTCAACACCCACACTATAGTTTTAGTGCAGCATACAATTCTGTACGGTGAAACACAACTTGTGCCGTATGTAATTTCTTGGAGAAATATATTTTCACAGAACTGCAAATATTGTGGTTTTTATTTAGCAATCATCGAAAAATGTCAACATGTAACGGTCCTGCATGATCGTTCTCCCAAGCCCACCCCCTAAGCTTCAACTAGGGGCACTTAAAATGTGCATGAAAAACAGGCTTAAATTAATGGTTTCAATATTTCCATAAAATGTCAAAATATCTAAAATTTCCAAAAAAATCTTAAAAATTGCTTAAATATTCCAAGAAATGCCTAAACATAATAGTCTATGGTTTGAATATTTCCATAAATGTCAAAATTTCTAAAATTTTCCAAAAATGCCCAAATTTCAAAAATTTCCAAAACGTTTCCAAAATTTCTAAAATTTCCAAAAAAAATTTAAATACCCCAAAATATGCTGAAACTTCCTTAATTTCCAATACATTTCTGAAATTTCCCAAAAGTTCCCAAGATTTCCAATAAATGTCAAAGTTCCTAAAAATGTAAAAAATTCTGGAATTAAAAAATTTCAAAAAATTCAAGAATTAAAAAATTTCAAAAAATTCTAGAATTAAAAAAGTTCAAAAAAATTCTAGAATTAAAAAATTTCTAAAATTTTCAAAAAATACCAAAATTTTAGCAATCTTTAAAAATTGTTGGAATTTTTGAATTTCTGATATTTTTTGAATATCTTGACATTTTTGGAAATACTAAGGAAGAGCATCGGCGATTACGTGACCATGGTGGTCGGGGCTCAACGGAAAAACTTGGTTTCGTTAGTTTATTATCTGTAAAATTTCTAAGCATGTAAAATTCGCCAAATAAACGCTATTACGTAAACGAATGTCCTTACCTATTTTTACACGATGATATTTGGCCAACCATTGGAGCGGCAACGGCATTAGTAACTCTGCGGTAGCGGCCGCGCATCGTCGTAACGCCGAAAATGGCGTTCGTAAAATTACGAAAAAACAATCGAATCTGTAATGAATAAAGCGTTTTATTTTTCAGTATAAAGTTTTCATTTTTCAATGAATTCAAAATTCATTTCAGCTACAATTAACGGTCTACCAAATATCATCCGTTTATGTAATAGCGTTTATTTTGCGAATTTTACATGCTCACGTGACATGGTCACAAGACATTTTTAAATTTTAGAAATTTTGGAAATTTTAGAAATTTGGACATTGTTTGGAAAGATTAAAACCATAATACTGTTGTGTATGCGCATTCCTTTGAAATTCTTATAATTTTGACATTTTTTGGAAATTTAAAACCATAAGACAATTCTTGGAAATTTTAGGAATTTTGATATTTTTTGGAAATTTTAGGAATTTTGATATTTTTTGGAAATTTTAGGAATTTTGATATTTTTTGGAAATTTTAGAAATCGAGAAATTTGTTGGAAATCTTAGAAATTTTGACATTGTTTGGAAATTTTATAAATTTTGACAATGTTTGGAAATTTTTGAAATGTAGACAATGTTTGGAAATTTTTGGGAATTTTTTGGGAATATTAAAACTGTAATCTGTTGCACTTGGCCCTGTTGGCCCTAAGAAGCTCAGCTGCTGCTGATACACGGGAATTTCCACGAAGGAAATTTGACAAGTCCACAAAAACTGTTTATCCTTGCTTTAATTGTTTCTCTCGTTTTTCGATGTACAACTCGTACACTCGAAGTTACACAAAACAAATTGAAACTTGACACTTAAAGTTCACAACTCACTTAATCCACGAAGGTAATTCACTTTCCACGAAGGAAACAAACATGAAGTTTGGAAACACAAAGTTTTTAAATTCACGTAATTGGTGTTGATCAGTCGCACGAAGCGCACTGCGTGAGTTCTACAAGAAAGTGGAGTAGAGCTTAATTTGCTCAGGTCTTAAATACGAATTCGAACAAAAAGAAACGATGTTGTAATAATCATGTTTTACAGATTGATCCCGTGACCAGTGAAGCGAGTACAAGTTTCGCAAGCGATCAAAGTGCGAGAGAAAAATCTAGTGTTTCCAGGAAATGTTGCACAACAGGTGAGAAACGAATCTAAACAAACCAATCTAACATAATGTCTACATTGATTCTACACTCAAGGTGATAGAAGAGATGATTGGTAATTGGTGGGCAAAGCACTACGTATGCATGCACAAAACAAATTAGTGCCACCCGTATTCGAATTTGATGAATAGCTACACAAAACCATTCCTGTTGTAGTAAACAACAATTTGTAGAAGTTTTGTGAAAATTTTAGCTAGTCGAGTATTTTGACAGTTGGCTGGCCAAATGTTGGGTATCACATCACACTGTTAACGTAGCTGTCCACCGGAAGCTGTTGCGGAATATAAACAGAGTCACAGAGATCTGAAAAGGGAAATTAGGATAGCCAGGAAAGGTGTTGAAACAATGGTAACTAATAATTTAAAGCAGGATACCAAATCATTTTACAAGTATATATTGTCGCAAGAGCGATTTCCGGGATAAAATAGGGCCACTGATTGATACCACAGGGCAGTTAGAGACACGGGATAGGGAAAAGGCGGACATGTTCAACCGCTACTTTGCGTCGGTTTTCAGTGAGAAGTCTGAAATTGACATGGATGCCGAAGCGGGGGATAATGGGCCATACATTGGGGATGTCAAGGTTGACAGGGATGTGGTGTTAAAGTATATACAACGGATGGGGCAAAACAAGGCACCAGGGGCGGACAACATCTACCCGCGGGTCTTAAGGGGGAACTGCACGCATCAGTGGGTGGTTGGTGATAAATTGAGTTTTTCCGAGCTTCAAAAACTGGTTTTCGGAAAATCGGCGCTGCTCATGGCCAGCAGGGGCCTTGATCACGATAAAATTAGGGGTAATAGTTGGAAATACGCTCTTTAATTTGCCGTATTGTTTGTAATTGTGCGATTTATACCG
>JAVBJR010000041.1:0-2516 GCA_031546965.1 Dysgonomonas sp. | reverse complement strand
ATTTTGACAGAACGACGCATTTCGACCACCGATTTTACGAAAGTTTGCAAATTTTTATAAAAATAACGAATCGACAAAAAATTTTCAAAAAATCACATCATGTGCAGATAGAGGGTGTTAACACAAGCAAATAATTTCAACAGATTTGGTGAGGTAAACTTTACCTTGTCAGTTGTCCTTTAAATCTACCATCTCATTTGACTATTCCCCCGGCTCACACAATTGCCCATTCGACCATCTCTCACCTCTCCAGTACTTTTAACATTTTTGTCACTTCTTTAATTCCCCCTCCATTCTCCCTAAGTGCCCTTATCACTTCACTGCCTTTATAATTCCTATTACCACGAAATTATGACATTGTACATATCTCATATAACTGTCTTAATAAACATTTGTCAAACGTTTCTAATGTTTACCATAAATTTGAATAGCAATGAAACTTATGGCATATTGATTTTCGAAAACAACAGCGCGAAAGCTGAGTAACTACTGGTGAAAAATTGCATTGGCACAAAAATAATGTCAGGTCGCGGCAGCCACTCAGTAATTAATAACTCGCGTTGCGAAACATTGACCAAAAATGTGCCCCGAGTGAGGATCGAACTCACGACCTCGAGATTATGAGACTCGCGCTCTACCTACTGAGCCATCGAGGCACATGAAAGCTCACGAACACAAAGCCGATTATGATAAGGTCGATTAATGAAACGTTATTGTCAAATTTATTAACAAAACATATGTCAAATCAATATAAACTAAAAAATGCAGATGAGTGTAAAATAAACGCCCGGGTTACAAATGACTCATAAAAGACAGTATTGATCAAAATACTTAGTCAATAAGGCGAAAGATGGCATACTCGTATGTCCGGATGTACTTGTGGGCAAATGTATTGTGATTTGTTGATTCAATCCCGTAATTTTGTTTCACAAATTATATCTACATGATACAATGAAATAATTTTTGTAAAGGCTTTTAACGAATAATGACCCTTAAAAATGTAGTTGGAATTTTAAATAATACACAAATTCAATTTTAGGTCTTGTTGAAGAGTTTCCAATAGGAATTTATGTACTATACAAGGCTCCTATATACGCAACCCATCTTCTATTAAAAGTTAGTAACTTCCATTTTAATAGTCAAATGTCAAATTCAAATAAAAGCCATGATTTTCCTAATTCCTTAAATAAATCAGAATCCCTTGCTATATCTATTCAGTATTCAGTATCGACTCCTTCTAGATGGCAGCAGGATCCGCGAGCTTAAAGCACATATGCATACAGGGTGGATATAAAGTCCTATTCAGTCATTTTTAGCGTGCGAACGGGACCAGATATTGGAATTCTGCCAATGTGAGCAAATAGGAAGTGGCCATGGCGCTTTCGAATGACCTTTGATCTTTTCTTGAAGGTCAACTCGTCTCTAACTTTTGAACCGCTCTAGTTAGAGACAAATTTCCAATTACAAAGTGAAAGAGCACATTTAATTCATTACGAAAATAATATTCTCAATATTTTTTCTTGTCTCAGGGAAATGGAAAAATAAATATATATTATTCAATATTATGCATAACAAATTCTTTTTAACAGTCGTGCACAATTGACAAAAAACTTGCTCCAATTTGAAGCAATTTACACACAAACTGTAAATGATTGCATATAAAAGGATTCAATTTGATGAGCAAAACAATGGTGACAACATGAAATGACCTTATCACTGAAGTTATTTTTATTAGGATCAAGAAACACTTGTAAATTGAAGTTAAACGAGAACTGACATGGTTTTGCAACATATACTTAAAACTTTGTCCCTAACAGAGCCGATTCCAAAAAAATGATTTCCGCAAACAGAATTGCTCTCGAAATTGTTAAAAAAAAAGTTATAAATGATGAAAGATTGTGATGCCACGGTGTCACCAAGGTGCTGGTGTCATAGTGGTGGCGTCACAATGTCCTGTACGGAACACCTACCTACCGTTCTTCTACTATGGTGTAGGCTTATTGCCAGGCAGTAGTCTTTCAGGAATGGAAAGTTAGCAGCAACCCCTAGTGTAGTTTGGATTTGAACATCCATCCCGAAGTTGAATGCAAACTATCGTCCTCCATTTTGTCTCTCTCTGTTATTGGCATTTAATGGTGCCTACGGTCCACCATAAACATGTTTTCAACGGCGCTCCGACGCACAGTTTTGTCGTTCGTACTCCGACGCCTGCTCAGCCGAAATTATTTTCAATAATTAATATCAACACTTAATATTGCACTAAATGAACCCGGATTTTTGGAACAAGCTTCTGAATTTGGTGAGTATTATATGTGATGTTTTTCGTTTACATCGGTGATGTTAAGGTAAACCGTGTCAGTTCTCCTTTAATATTTTTAAAAAATATCTCACGAAAAATGTTCAACGTCTTCGGTAATAATATTAATTTTACGTTTCAACACATTTTTATTTTAAATTAAAAAAGGCGGACAATAATTTCCATATAGGTCTTGTGCTTGTATTTTGGCTAAAGGATC
>JAVBJR010000847.1:0-3636 GCA_031546965.1 Dysgonomonas sp. | reverse complement strand
CCGGAGGTTTTAACTGCTTCTATTTGGCTTCCTGTATTGAGCGTTTTAAAGATAATTTGATTATCTCTCAAGCTTTCGTCCGTGAAGGTTACTTTGGCTGCCAATTCATCGGTTTGATTGTTGGGTACTGCTTTATAGGATATAGAGACGGTATTGCCGTCGGCATCTTTTACGGTTGGGTATTTTGCCTTGAGTTCTTTGGGTTTGCCTTCGGCTGTGTCATAGGCATACTTAGATGCTGATGCATCCCATGCGATTGTTACTCCTTTTGCGGTGTATTGGTCTACTTGGGCTTTACTGCCTGAGCCGGTAATGCCTAAGGTGTTCTCCTGTGTACACATAATATCAGTTTGCGCTTGCAAAGCAAACGACAACAAGAAAAATAGGTATAACAGGCTGTGTTTCATTCTTATTTTATCCTTTAAACTACTGATCTTATTTTGGAATATCCAGTTCTTTTTTATTTTTTAGTGTTACCATAATACAGTATAAATTAACTATAGTCTTCTATTACACCATTTATTAGCATTTGTAATGTTCGAAAATGAGTTCTTATGGTAGAAGAGCCAAACCATGAATCAAAAGGAATACCCATCCATTTTTTTTTCCCTTTTTTATCATATCGGTTACCATAATTAATATATATAGGTGTTCCTGTTCCATAATGGCTATTTGTACCTAGAACTAATTCTCCACCAAGTTTCTTCATTAATATTTTTGCACAAAATGCCCAAAATGCTTGTTGTAGAGTATCCTGTTCTTCTTGGCTAAAAGTGAAGAAATTTTGACGGTAGAAATTTTGGACTTCATCTATATTTTTTTCAAAATAAGCAAAGTCTCCCTGTATTCCTTTTTCATTGATTTTTTCTATTAAAAAAGCTAGATATTCAGGAATTTTTTCAATAAATACATTTAGCTCTTTTTTATTTTTTAGTGTTACCATTAGAATATTTGTCTATAATATAAGTTACTGTCGAATCCAATGTCCCTATAAATTTCCCTAACAGCATAGTGTTTAGCCATGAGTCAACAGGTATTCCATTCCATTTTTTCTTCCCTTTTTTATCATATACATTTCCATAATTAATTAACATAGGAGTCCCTGACCCATATACATCTTTAGGTGTAATTATTAATTCGCCTCCTAACTTGTCTATCAATAATTTATCAAAAAAAGCCCAAAATCCTTGCCTAATAATGTCTTGATCTTCTTCTGAGTAATCTTTAAATTTATTTTCAATAAAGCTTTGTATCTGATCAATTTTACTTTGTAGTTCGTCAAAATCACCTTCTACTCCATTGTTATTAAGTTCCTTTACAAATAAGTTAATATAAGTCGGAATTTTTTCAACAAAAACATTTAGTTCTTTTTTATTTTTTAGTGTTACCATAGTTTATTGATATTTCTTTATTATAGTATCAATAATCTTTTCCAGTGTAGAAAAATAACTTCCAAATGTAAAAGTATCAAACCAAGTATCGAAAGTTATACCCATCCATTTTTTTTTCCCTTTTTTATCATATAAGTTACCATAATTAATATAGATAGGTGTCCCTGTTCCATAATCGCTTTTGGTTCCTAAAACTAATTCTCCACCGAGCTTATCCATCAGTAATTTGGAGAAAAAAGCCCAAAAAGCTTGTTGTAAGATATCCTGTTCTTCTTGTGAATAGGTTAAAAAATATTGTTTATAGAAATTCTGTATATCATCTATATTTTTTTCAAAATAAGCAAAATCTCCAATAAATCCTTTTTCATTGAGTTTTCCTACTAAAAAATCTACATATTGAGGAATTTCTTCAATAAAGGCATTTAGTTCTTTTTTATTTTTTAGTGTTACCATAATTTAATATTTAATCTAATTCTTTAATATAATCAATATATTTGATAGCATCATTTGGTAAGTCTGCATCTTTCAATGCATTTTTTAATTGGCTTTCAAAAGCATCATCTACTCCGTCAAAACAATGCCATTCAATTTTATCTATACCTTTTGCTAAATTACCCTGTAATATTTCAATATCTTTCATTATCTGATCTTTGTACTTATTGAAAGATACCGGACCTGTTTTTACTTCCCGAGCAGTATTATCCAGCACATTGTCGAAATATCGCTTGCCATCTGATGTTTTAATTGCTTTCGAAGGTTTTATTCCCCCTTCAGCAGCCTGAAATGCCTCTTCGCCTACTTTCCCAGCTTCCCTGTTTCTTATCAACTGCTTGTATCGTTCTAGATATTCGGCTTCTGACAATGATCCATTTCTTATTTTATATTTTTTAAACCGGTCATTTACTCTTTCGAGAAATTCATCTGTTTTAAAATATTTGTTCAGGTCATCCAACTTCTTTTTAAGTGCATTTCTTACCTGCTCCCCGGTTTCTTTTACTCCTTTATTTACAGCGTCATCTGCTTTTGAGAAGATACTGGCTCCCATAACCATAGAAACTACGGCAACACCATCCTTTCCTAATTCATGATAGCCTATGTAAGATTTATCAGAAAAATTATATTTTCCTATCTTACTTTTGAGACCTTCTTCTGCCATTGTAAGGATAGAACCTGGAGTTATACTTTTTACAGATGTCCAAATACCCTCTCTAATTTCTTTCTTAGTTGAAATATCATAAGCCAATTTAGCTAATTGCTGATACCCCATTACCTGATCAATAACTCCATCAGATACTCCAGTTAATGTTGGGGGAAGATGAATGTTTGATTCGTTATACGTTTCATCTTTATTCCAATAGCCTGTAGGCAGGACTCCTTCATCCCAAATAGTTGAACCAAGATCACTAATTGTAGAAATCCATTCGCCTCCGTTCATATCTTTTACCCAAAATTCGCCACCGTCCTGGGTAAGTTCCTTGCCTACTTCTTTTGATTTTTTCCCGGTCAAACCGCCTAGCTGATTTAGTTTTTCAGATGCTTGGCGCGATAGCTCTTTTTCTAAATCAGCACGTTTTTCGATAACGGTTGTACCATTAGCCAGTTTACGAGTCTTGGTTGCAGGTCCTGTTAGTTTAATACTGGCTTGCCATTGATTTCTTGCTTTATTATAACTTACAGTTGTAACATTACCTTTTTTATCGGTAATCGTTTTGATTATTTCAAAATTATCCTCACAACTATTAATAATTGTAGTTGGTGCAACAACAATTTCAGATTTCTTTATATTATCTTTAAATCCTTCAGCCTCTTCAAAAATATTAAACACATAACCTGGAGATTTGACATCTTTTTCAAGTTTATCTCCAAAATAAACACGATAAACAGTTAATGTACTTTTTTTATCATCAAAAATAACACGATAAACAATGTCATTTTCTTTCAAAAGCCTTATATTTTGGCGATAAACTTCATTATTATTTTTTCTATTTACAAAATATGTATATTTATATCCTGCTGAACTATATGTTAAATTTTCAGGTATCCAGATTTTACCACTTTTATCTTGAAAACTAAATAGATAATCATTGAAAATTGGAACGCACAAATGTTTAATTGTTATATTTTCCAATTCAATTATATAGCCTCCCGGTAAAGCATACCAGGCTTTCTCTTTTATATGTATTCCTTCTTGTATTTTACCTTCCCCCTCGTCCTGCCCTTGAAACGCATACAATTTAAGTTTCGG
>JAVBJR010001150.1:0-4236 GCA_031546965.1 Dysgonomonas sp. | reverse complement strand
TTGTCTCAATTCCCCAATCACATTGCCCCCTCTCGCTTCTAAATTTACTATCTCTTTCTCACTCAGCCCTATGCTTCCCAACGATTTCTGTTTCACCACCCTCCATTTCGTACCCTTCATATCAGGTTTCTCTCCCCTTTTTCTCTTGCAAACATTCACTAACCCACCCTCCTTTCCCTAATACTGACAACTTTAATTCATATTTATAAGCCCTAATTATCGTTTGTTCCCAACCAATCCCACTCCCACATTCTTCCCTTATGTAATTGGGCACATTCCACTTCACCCCAAGTACCCACTTCATATATCTCCTCCGCATCGCATCCAATCCCCCCCATATTTCCCATCCCCATACTTCAACCCCATGCATCAGTATTGAGTTTACCATTGCCTCATATAATCTCACTCTCCACCCTATCTCTCCTGAGAACCTCCTCTCCCCTACCCCCCATATCCTTCTTATTGCTACCTCCGCTTTCTTCTTAAGCATTCTCAAATGTTCTAATCGTCCATTAATGCATTGAAACATATAACCAAGATACTTAAAAGTTTTTACCTTTTCTAACTGCTGGCCCTTCCAATACCACACTTCCTCTTTTGCTCCTCTACCCCCTTTTCTGAACACCATAACCTTTGATTTATCCACATTCAACTGCAATCTTTTCCTAGTCAAAAATTTATCCAAACGATTAATCATATTTTGCAATTCTCTGGCCGTGGCTGCTAATATCACCATATCGTCTGCGTATGCTAGTATATAAATTTTACACTTACCTAACACTATGCCCTCTTCCTGATTATCTCTGAGCCATTTGTCCACCCCTCCAATATAAATTAAACAATAACAGACTCAGAGGGCATCCTTGGCTGACTCCCTTATTTGACAAAAATTCCCTTGACATCCCCTTTGCCCCCTCTCTTGATTCACAGTTTTTGCATAAATAATCTTTACTGCATTCAGTAACCTACCTCTTATCCCAATTTTGTTCAGTTCATTTATCAATTCTTTCCTATCCAACGAGTCAAACGCAGCTTTTAAATCTACCTTCCCTTTTGCTTTACTGATTTTTTTCCACTAATGTGTGCAGTATATAGATATTGTCAACTATCCCTCTTCCTGCACGAAATCCCGCTTGCCACTCCCCTAACAATTTTTTTTCCTCTACCAATTTTGACATCCTCCCCTCGAGCACCATTGCGTAAATTTTGTATGCGGTTGTGAGCAGCGATATGCCCCTATAATTTTTTACCTCGCTTCTCTCTCCCCCTTTATAAAGCGGGCATATAATTGCCCTCCTCCACTCACTTGGCATTTCTCCCTTTATCCACAGTTCATTCAATAAAACCACCAAGTCACCAATTAATTCTTCCTGCCCATACATCCATACTTCATTTTCTATTCCATCCCCACCTTCCGCCTTTCCCTTTTTTAATTTTCTAATTGCTTTTATAACTTCATCCCTTGCGATTCTACTCACTGTTCCTTCCCCTGCCATCTCATGTTCTGTCACAATATCTTCTCCTTCTCCACCCAACAATTCAGCAAAATGTGTAACCCATGCCTCGTTCTCTATTTGGTCTGACACTCCTCCTATTTTCCCTCTACCTTCTCTATTAACCAGTTCCCATACACCATACTCGGTTTTTACTTATTTGACTCGCTCTATCCACTTTCTCATTTCCTCCTGCTTCTTTTCAGTACATAATTTTCTAAACTCCTTCTTTGCTCTACAATACTCTTTCCTTTTCTGATGCCTCTCCTCTCCATCCGCGGCTTTTCTAAACTGGCTCAATAAATTCCTACTCTCTTTCTTAGCCCAACAGCTCTCATCCCACAATGTTTCCCCAGTCTTGCACAAACCCTGGGTTCCTTCCTCCATCTTCCTCGCCTCACTTATCCTCTCCTTTATCCTGCTCCATCTTTCCTCCATCTCCCATTCTCCTTCCCCTGTCCCTAATCCTGTTCTTAATTTTTCTTTATATTCCTGTATTGTTTGTACTGTCCACTGGAACTTTTTACGAAATACAATTCCTTGTATTTTCTCTACCGGATGCCCTTTCTCCCCTTCCCCCTTAATTTCAATTACCACTTGTTGGTGATCAGACTCCACTCTTTCTTCTACAGTAAATTGCCTTACATGTGCTTTACCTGTCCCATTCGTCACTTTTTGTTAATGTCTTTGGAAAGCCTTTCGTGTATGTTCTCCCATTGCAAAATTCTTCCTCCTCAGCACATTGATCTTTTTCCTCCTGTCCATGAAATGTGGCCAATATTTTTTCAGTCCTTTTTTGTGTTGGGGGAATTTCAAAATTAAGGGCCATAGGATTATAAGGAAAGAATAACTAGGATAAGCAACTAGGTATTAATTGTTCCATGCAAATACATGCCAAAGCACCTTCTAACATAAATATCATAATTTTCGAAGCACGTTTCGTGCCTTAAAATAAATATTTTAATAACCTCTGCATAAAATTCCGCCACCTGATAATTTTGCACGTCCAGCACAGACCAAATGATCCAGAAGTCCTGTACGGAACTTTTTGATTCCCTTTATAGTCGTGACTTTGTACCCAGTGACTAATGAAGTTTCTGCACCTGAAGACCCTTACAAAAATATACTGCAGTTCTTGTGATACTTACTACAGTTTTTAAAGGAACACTGCATATATTGTTTTAATTACTGTAGTTGCTATAAATTGTGCTGTTATGAACTGCAGTTTTTAATTTCGAACTGCAGTTAATGTTTTTTTATACTGCAGTGACCTCTTTAAGAAATGCAGTTATTGTTTGAATTACTGTAGTTGCTTGCAACTACTGTTCTTGAAACTACAGTTTATAAAACAGTAGTTTTGTTTCATAAAATGGGGGGGTGGGAAATAACTGTAGTTGTTTAAAAAATAAAACTGCAGTATATTTTTGAAAGGGGATATAGGTTGCCTGTTGAAGATTCAAGGGAAGTGAGGTTTTGAAAATGCCAGTACGTTGGACTGGGTGGACTAGCTGAATTAGCCCAGGCGGCAGAATTTTATGCAGATGTTATTAAAAAAAATATTTTACGATACTAAAAGCATTTCGAAAATTATTAGGCCTATATACTCTATTGTAGCTAACTAATATTCCTATTTTCACCCCTTTCCCTTGAGGGGTGCCCGTTGTGTCGATAAGTGGATAATTGTATTCAATTAAGTGATTTGGGAACGTCCATATATTACATCACGCTGAAATATGCAATTTTCTCTCCCCCCTCCCCCCTTGTCACGCTTTATCACACAACTGCGAACCCCCCCTCCCCCCCCATCTGTCACGTCACACTTATAAATACGAGGGCTCAAAATTTATACTTGTATCAACCGCCATAATTTAAATTAAACCGCAGCTGATTTGAAAGTACGGTAGATCATTCTTTAAGGCGGAATCACACATCAAACGGCAGATAGCTGTCTAGGACTAGAGTATTTTTGGTTTGTGAACACGGTGTTTGTTAAACGTTAGAATGATATTTTTTCCATGGAGTTCTACAATAATGTGGAGCGTACTCTAATTTTTTTACAATTTGAGATGCAGTGGTTGTTTTATGAAAAATGTACAAATGGTAACGTTTTGGTGGCACGTTTTGGTGGCACATACGTTGGCACTACGCCAACCACGCCCTATCGCAGATACGTTTATGACGCCATGGTCGGCAGTTAGCCAATGGTGTTCCAATTCGTCGTAGTTCTTCAATTCTCGATCACTCCGTCAATAATTTTTTAAAAACATTCCAAACGAAAGTCATAGTTTTAATTTTCTCTTTCCTTTCAACCGTTTTAAGGGCATGGGACCTTACAAAACCACGATACATGTCCTTTAACCATTTCCCTCCCCTCCCATCTTCTCGTAATACTTCACTCATTCTTCGCCCCTTCACTCTCATACTCACCCTGCTACAACTTTCCACCACATGCTCAATCGTCTCTTCAGTTTCCCCACACACCTTACATAATCGCTCTTCTCTCTCCAACCAATAGTTCGCCACTCCAAAATCCAAACATGTCCTATATCTGGCTAACAATACTTTATCTATCTCACTCACTTCTCTACTCTGTAAATACTGCGCTCTTCCCTTGCCATACTTTAAATCTTTATATCTTGGGTTATACTTTGAATTTTGAATCTTCTGCCAATTATGGACCACCCTTCTCTCCTCTATCCTTCTTTCTATCTCCTCATTTACCACCCATCCTTTACTCTCCATA
>JAVBJR010000451.1:0-3173 GCA_031546965.1 Dysgonomonas sp. | reverse complement strand
ATTCGGGTGCCATTCGAAAGCGCCATGGCCACTTCTTATTTGCTCACATTGGCAGAATTCCAATATCTGGTCCCGTTCGCACGCTAAAAATGACTGAATAGGACTTTTTATCCACCCTGTATGCATATGTGCTTTAAGCTCGCGGATCCTGCTGCCATCTAGAAGGAGTCGATACTGAATACTGAATAGATATAGCAAGGGATTCTGATTTATTTAAGGAATTAGGAAAATCATGGCTCTTATTTAAATTGGACATTTGACTATTAAAATGGAAGTTACTAACTTTTAATAGAAGATTGGTTGCGTATATAGGAGCCTTGTATAGTACATAAATTCCTATTGGAAAATCTTCAACAAGACCTAAAATTGAATTTGTGTATTATTTAAAATTCCCACTACATTTTTAAGGGTCATTATTCGTTAAAAGCCTTTGCTATAATTATTTCATTGTATCATGTAGATATAATTTGTGAAACAAAATTACGGGATCGAATCAACACATCACAATACATTTGCCCACAAGTACATCTGGACATACGAGTATGCCACATTGCGCCTTATTGACTAATTATTTTGATCAATACTGTCTTTTATGAGTCATTTGTAACCCAGGCGTTTATTTTACACTGATCTGCATTTTTTAGTTTATATTGATCTGACATATGTTTTGTTAATAAATTTGACAAGAACGTTTCATTTATCGACCTTATCATAATCGGGTTTGTGTTGTGAGCTTTCACGTGCCTCGATGGCTCAGTAGGTAGAGCGCAAGTCTCATAATCTCGAGGTCGTGAGTTCGATCCTCACTCGGGGCACTTTTTGGTCAATGTTTCGCAACGCGAGTTATTAATTACTGAGTGGCTGCCCGACCTGACATTATTTTTGTGCCAATGCAATTTTTCACCAGTAGTTACTCAGCTTTCGTGCTGTTGTATTCGAAAATCAATATGCCATAAGTTTCATTGCTATTCAAATTTATGGTAAACATTAGAAACGTTTGACAAAAGTTTATTAAGACAGTTATAATTATGAGATATGTACAATGTCATAATTTCGTTATTTCCACTCCTTGTGATTGCAGTAACTCATTTTTAGTGCTTTTGTTAATGGAGTTCAAGAAACAAAATTTGTTTTGCAGATTTATAATTATGGCGTTTTTCGTGAAGAAATACTATCATCTTGCTTTGCATACAAACGATTGTAGAGCAAGAGGACATCGTTTGAAATTGACCTTATTCACGCATGCAAATCAGCAATACACACACATAGGGAAAAAATGTAATGTCAACAAAACAGCTCGTTATAAGCGAATTTTGTTATAAGCAAGCTCGATACAAGAGCATGGAGTTGACTGTATAAAATTCACTGCCAATAATGATCCTATAATAACATGCTTGATCAAACCAGGCATGACAGTTTGTGGTAATCTCGTGCATATGTTATAGGCAAATGCGTCACTCCCTGCAGTGATACCATTCCCTAGGCCAATGTGACATAAAAAACACAGTAAGACGCCGATTGCGCGTTAACTAAGCGTTTCATCGAAACGTTAGCATGAACATAAATTGTCACATACGTGATCGTCGAACATGTAAGTTACGACAAAGCCGGTTAACAAAAATGACCGAAGTTTCCGAGAATTTCGAAAACTAGATTATAATATGCAATTCGAGCATCCGAACAATTTAGGTTCACGCTAATGTTTCGATGAAACGCTTAGTTTACGCGCATTCGGCGTCTTACTGTGTTTTTTATGTCACATTGACCAAGGGAATGGCATCACTGCCTGAGTGACGCATTTGCCTGTAACATATACACGAGCTTACCACAAACTGTCATGCCTGGTTTGAACAAGCATGTTATAGGATAATTATTGGCAATGAATTTTATACAGTCAACTCCACTTGTATCAAGCTTGCTTAATTATAACGAAATTCGCTTATTACGAGCTGTTTGGTTGACATTATACATTTTTACCGTATGTGTGTATTGCTGATTTGCATGCGTGAATAAGGTCGATTTCAAACGATATCATCTTGCTCTACAATCGTTGGTATGCAAAGCAAGATGATAGTATTTCTTCACGAAAAACGCCATAATTATAAATCTGCAAAATAAATTTTGTTTCTTGAGCTCCATTAACAAAAGCACTAAAAATGAGTTACTGCAATCACAAGGAGTGGAAATAACGAAATTATGACATTGTACATATCTCATAATTATAACTGTCTTAATAAACTTTTGTCGAACGTGTCTAATGTTTACCATAAATTTGAATAGCAATGAAACTTTTGGCATATTGATTTTCGAATACAACAGCACGAAAGCTTAGTAACTACTGGTGAAAAATTGCATTTGCGCAAAAATAATGTCAGGTCGCGGCAGCCACTCAGTAATTAATAACTCGCGTTGTGAAACATTGACCAAAAATGTGCCCCTAGTGAGGATCGAACTCACGACCTCGAGATTATGAGACTCGCGCTCTACCTACTGAGCCATCGAGGCACATGAAGGCTCACAAACACAAAGCCGATTATGATAAGGTCGATTAATGAAACGTTCTTGTCAAATTTATTAACAAAACATATGTCAAATCAATATAAACTAAAAAATGCAGATCAGTGTAAAATAAACGCCTGGGTTACAAATGACTCATAGAAGACAGTATTGATCAAAATACTTAGTCAATAAGGCGCAATGTGGCATTCTCGTATGTCCGGATGTACTTGTGAGCAAATGTATTGTGATTTGTTGATTCGATCCCGTAATTTTGTTTCACAAATTATATCTACATGATACAATGAAATAATTTTTGTAAAGGCTTCTAAAGGAATAATGACCCTTAAAAATGTAGTGGGAATTATAAATAATACACAATTTCAATTTTAGGTCTTGTTGAAGATTTTCCAATAGGAATTTATGTACTATACAAGGCTAATATACAGGGGAGACCAGGGCCAAACGCGACACGGGGTAAAACCGCCAAAAGGCGTGGCGTTCGCAAACAAAACTCAAAAATCGGGATATTGCAGTCAAGCTATCCCATCATGTGTCTGCAAATGTTGTCAAAGTTTGAAGACGATCGCATGAGCCGATTTGAAAACAACTCGGAAAATACGATTTCAGCGAACCTATAGATCAACTACACTCGCATATTGCGACTTCCGGGGGTT
>JAVBJR010000766.1:0-2667 GCA_031546965.1 Dysgonomonas sp. | reverse complement strand
GTATTCAATGTATGTAACCGCGACTACTTTATATTCAATTTATACATTTTCATTTAATCTGCAACATATGTTTTTTGTTTCAGTATAATCATTTTAACTTATGCATGTCAATTTTGCTGGAACATATAGCTCAGAAACTGCATGGTCAGCATCATAATTAAAAGCAGTATAATGGGGATGAAATCATAAAGTAAATTGCTTTTGCATTAATTATATAATTACAAGTAATTAATTATCATTAATTTGAATGATAATTGTGTACGTACAGGATTAATAGATCATTTCATGTCTGAATTGTGTGTTTCTTTCGACTAGACTTTCAATAAAGTCCGTTTTCAAATCGTTTCTTTTGCAGCAGGAGTTTTTGTACCCTGGCAAAAAAAGTACCTCAGTTTTTAAAAAATAACTGCAGTTTTAATATTGTGCCATAAAATGTTGGGTTTTCACCATTTTATGGCACAAAACAGCAGCTATTTTTTTAAAAACTGAGGTATTTTTTTGCTAGGGACTTCTGCATCATTGTTATTTTTAAAACCAAATTTTGTTTTTCTATCCCCTCTAGCTTGCATATATTAATTAGAAAAATATGTTACTTGCTAAAATCTTGGTAATCTATCTCATATAATAATAATCTTGCATAAAGAAAGTATTGAATAACACGTTTTCGAAATCACTAAAATCACTAAAAGTACTACAAGTTCAGAACTATATTGTGCAGTTTCCGGCAACACGTAGTGCCGAAAGCATGGCCGCTGCACGCAGTTTGTCGGCAAATATTCTAGTTAACTTCCAATCAAATTTGCAAAGGAATGTCTCGCGTAGATGCTACACATGTTTTAGTATAAATTATAAAACACTAGGAACAATTGTCTGCAACAGTCGACCGAAATTGGAAACATGTAAGTTGCTAATTCGAACGTGATTTGAAAATTGGAAACGTGTATATAAATGAAATGTAAAATATATGAAAAGGGCGCAATTGCTACCCGATGACAAGATACTCTCGTGATTTCCATACGTCAGTGGCCACAAATCAAAGGAGGAAAGATTATTACGAGGTTTTGGGAATCGCGAGGAACGCTTCTCAAAAGGACATCAAAAAGGCTTATTATGAAGTAGGCCTATTTGCGCTTTAATTTTTTATTATTGCCCACATTTTCCAGTGCATGCAGTAACATTTGTTGTTTTGATCTAATGTTTTATTAGTTGGCGAAAAAGTATCACCCAGATACGAATAAAGGTGAGCCGGACATGGCAAAGAAATTTCAGGAAGTGTCTGAAGCATATGAAGTAATTATGTCAATTAATATTACAGTATACTTGCATTATTTTACATTCTAATTATTGTGATTTGTTGCTTCTTTCAGGTATTAAGCGACGATTCAAAAAGACAACAGTACGACCAATGGGGAACGACATCAGATGGACACACCAGCGGCAGGTCTGGCCCAGGACCAGGAGCAGGAGCAGGAGGATTCAACTGGGATTTCCAGTCTAATGTTGATCCTGAAGAGCTGTTCAGGAAGATATTTGGTGAAGCAGGTTTCCGTTCCAATTTCAACGAATACAGCGACTTTGCGGAGTCTTCGTTTGGATTCGGAGCCGCGCAAGAAGTTAGCGTCATTTACCAACCCGCAATTTTGTTGTAATCCATTTATAAGGATATTTACTATGCATCAGGTTGTGATGAATCTGACTTTTCAACAAGCAGCACGGGGTGTCAATAAGGATGTAACTGTGAATGTTGTTGACACGTGTCCCCGTTGCCAAGGTACTCGTTCGGAGCCCGGTACGAAAGGTGTAAGATGTCCATTCTGTAACGGCACTGGAATGGTAATCGTATTTTCCCCTCCTTTTTTGCTTTGTAAATTGTTTTTGAATTGGCAAAAGCTTGGAATGTTAAAACTGGGTTCATTTCAAGGAAACGGTCAGCTCCGGGCCGTTCGTGATGCGAACGACTTGCCGAAAATGCCACGGGACGCGGATTCACATTAAATTCCCGTGTCACGATTGCGATGGTAAAGGTACATCAGTGCAAAGGAAAACGGTATCGGTTCCTGTTCCAGCAGGTAAATATGAGTACCATAGACTAAATTAACTTGTAGTTAGTTTTCTACACGGTTATTACAAAAACCATTTGTTTTCTTGTAGGTATTGAGGATGGGCAAACTGTAAGAATGCCCATCGGCAAGAAGGAACTTTTCATTACTTTCCGTGTCGCGAGGAGCGATTACTTCCGCCGCGAAGGTGCCGACATCCACACGGATGCCGAGATCAGCGTCGCGCAAGCTGCCCTCGGTGGAACAATCAAAGTGCAAGGAATATACGAAGATATTAGCTTCCATGTACCATTTCTTTTCTCATTTATGATTTACGTCTCTTGGCTATTTGCACCTTTTCACTGCGAAACGTTCGTTTCTGTCACGCGCAGATTCCGCCCGGTACGTCTTCGCACACTCGGCTTCTGATATCCGGCAAAGGCATCCGGCGAGTTAACAGCTACGGTTACGGAGATCATTACGTACATGTTAAGATTAAGATTCCAAGGTATTGCGAAAAGGTTTTAAAGAATTCTGTGAATTCGATCATCCGCTAATATAATGTTGTTTATAGGAAGTTGAGTACGCAGCAAAAAGCTCTTATAGTAGCTTACGCCGAGTTGGAAAC
>JAVBJR010000685.1:0-4763 GCA_031546965.1 Dysgonomonas sp. | reverse complement strand
AGATGGTAAAAATGGTGTTGAAGGAAAGTCCACAGGATGATGGTGAACACTTGGCTGACCTGAGATGGTGAAGATAGTGTTGAAGGAAAGTCCACAATACAACTGCGAGGAGTCAGTGAAAGGGATGTGCTTTTATAGGGGAAAAACTGGATGAGTGTTGCATAATCAAACTGGTCGAGACTGGGTGAGAGGTGGGCAGGCAATGTGGACTTTCTCCCTGGTCAGCTGAGAAGCAAAGGTGGAACATGTTGCGTGGCAAGACTCGATGAGCTTGAAGGTCGAGTCTTGACACTAGGCCGCCTCCCACTCCCGGGCGCAGGGCGGGCAGGATGCGGAGCATCAGGAAAACGGTCATGAAACGCAGTGCGAGCCACATCAGTAAGGTTGGTAGCCGGTTCCCAGCTGCGATCTTGGGGGCCGTACCCTTCCCAGTCCACAAGGTACTCAACACGTCCACGACGCCAGCGGGATTAGAGAACTTCCCGGACTCGAAAATAGGTGTCGCCCTCAAACTGTATCGGAGGAGGTGGAGGTTGTACACGGTTGGGAATGCGGTTGGAGTGATAGGGTTCAAATAAGGAAACATGAAACACATCATGTATAGCCAAGGAGGGGGGTAGTTGAAGACGGAAAGCCACATCATTGATTCGTTCTATGATAGTGAAAGGGCCTAACCGTCGGTGATCCAGCTTGGCACAAGGGCGTGTGGTTCGAATGTGTTTACGTAGCAGCCAAACCTGGTCACCCACTGCAAAGGTGTGAGGGGCACGGTGGCGGTCAGCTTGAACTTGATGAGAGGCTTGAGCGTGAGCAAGTTCCGTTTTAACGAGGTCATGGATCCCGGCAAGCGTTTGCAAGAATTCATCACTGGCCGGCACAAACCCTTCACCAGAACGCTGTTTAGTGAGTAGATCAGCCTTGGGATGATAGCCGTACTGAACGAAGAATGGAGTCGCCTTGGTGGAGGAGTTAACGGAGTTGTTCAGGGCGAACTCAGCTATTGGCAGGTGCTGGGCCCAATTGGTCTGAAGGTGGTTTACATAACACCGAAGGTATTGTTCAACTGTCTGGTTCATACGCTCGGTTTGTCCATCTGACTCGGGGTGGTGGGCTGATGATAAATGACGTTTTATTCCTAAGCGTTGAAGTGTGGCTTTCCAAAATTTGGAGACAAACTGGGGTCCCCTATCGGAGATTATGTCCGTTAGTAACCCATGAAGACGGAAAATGTGTTCGATGAAGAGTGTCGCCACTCCGCTTGCTGTAATAGCTTCGTTGCAAGGAATTAAGTGGACTGTCTTACTGAAACGATCAACCATCACTAAGGTGGAATCAAAACCTTTGGATAAGGGGAGTTTTACGATGAAATCCATGCTGATAGATTCCCATGGGCGCGTTGATAGTTGTAGGGGATGTAGGAGTCCAAAAGGGCGGTGATGGGAGTCCTTATTGTGCTGACATGTGTCACAAGACTGTATATATTTTCGGATAAACGTTTCCATGCCTGGCCACCAGAAATCGCGTTTCACTTTTTCCAGCGTACGTTTGAAACCTCCATGACCCCCGACTTTGGAGTCATGTCTTTCTTGAAGGATGGTGAGTTTCATGTCGTCTGACAGTACTCTTTGAACTCCAGGTTGGCTTGAGGTGGCCATCACGAATTTGTGTTTCGGAAGTAGGACTGTTGGCATCTTACCCCGTTGTGTGTCTTGCAGGTCCGGGCGACGGCTTAGATCATCATCTCGCTGGTTTCGCTGTCCTGGACAGTGGGTAATAATGAAGTCATATTCTGAGAGTTCCAATGCCCAACGGATCTGTCGTTGTGAGAGTTGCCGACGTTGTTGAAAGAATTCGAGATTTCGGTGGTCGGAAATGATCTTCACTTGATGTCGTGCTCCCATGAGGTGGTGGCGCCACACCCTTAATGCATCCATAATGGCAAGCAATTCCTTATCGTGAATAGAGTAGTTTACTTCTGCTAGTAATAGTTTACGTGAACGGTACGCAATTGGGTGTAGCTTTCCCTGGTGTTCTTGAAGGAGAATTGCCCCGATAGCGTAATTTGATGCATCCGGTTCCACAATGAACGGGAGCTTGGGGTCAGCATGTCGCAGCACTGGGGGTGAGGTGAGAGATTCTTTAAGTTGAACAAAGCTGTTTTCTACTTCTGGTGTCCATTTATAGGGTACCTTGGAGGAAGTCAAGTCCGTAAGAGGTTTAGCTATGTGGGCGTACTGACAAATAAACTCCCGGAGATAATTCGTGAGGCCCAGAAAACGCTGGACTTGTTTCCGGTTTTTTGGGGTGGGCCAGTCCTGGATGGCATTGGTTTTATCTTTTGTAACCTCTATCCCGTGCTTGGATATCTCGAAGCCTAGGAATTCCACTTTTTCTTTGTGAAACTCACATTTCTCCAGCTTTCCGTACAGATGGTTCTCTTGGAGACGCTGTAAGACCTTTCGCACATGGACACGATGAGTAGCCTCATCTTCCGAAAAAATCAAAATGTCATCAAGGTAGATGACCACAAATTGATCAAGCATATCATAAAAAAGGTCATTCATCATGCCTTGGAAAATTGCTGGGGCGTTTTTGAGACCAAATGGCATGACACGGTACTCAAACAGGCCCCAAGGGGTTTTGAATGCTGTGAGATATTCATCCCCTTTTCGAACACGGACGAGGTTATATGCATTTCGAAGATCAATTTTTGTGAAATACTTTGCTCCACGTAAAACGGTAAACAATTCCGGAATGAGTGGAAGGGGACCTTCATTTCCTTTAGTCAATTTATTTATTCCTTGATAGTTAATAACAGGGCGTAACGTGCCATCTTTTTTCTTCACAAAAAATATGGGAGCTCCGGTAGGAGAAGTTGAGTCTCTGATGAATCCTCGCTTCAAATTGTCGTCGAGGTATCTCCGCAGCTCGAATCTCTCGAGTTCGGTCAATTGGTACATCTTGCCAGTGGGTAATTTCACCCCTGGGTCTTTCAGTTCAATGGCACAATCATGTGGCCCGTGTCTTGGGAGGGAGGTTCCTTGACATTCATCAAAGACATTAGCGAAGTCACGATATTCTATCGGGAGAAGGGTTGCTCTTGCGCCTACCTTCACTTTCTTTGCATGGTCGCTAG
Source organism: Dysgonomonas sp. (assembly GCA_031546965.1). Lineage (GTDB taxonomy): Bacteria > Bacteroidota > Bacteroidia > Bacteroidales > Dysgonomonadaceae > Dysgonomonas_A. The sequence goes on along the minus strand of JAVBJR010000685.1, from coordinate 1,627 downwards.
TGGGATCAACTTTCACTGTAATTGCGTGAGGTCCAATCTTGGTTTTCATTGCTATTCTTCTATTGGCGAAGTCAATTTCTGGGTTCGCTTCTGTGAGCCAGGGCATACCAAGTACAACTTGGTATTGTTGAATCTTGGTGAGAAATAGGTCATGATGTGTTACCACCCTTCCTAACTTCAGGGAGGCCTGTGGCACCTTGTAACAGATGAGCCCCGCACTAGATTGTTGCCCATCGAACAACTCCAATTGGGATGGATGGTCCACTTCTATAACAGGTAACATGTGTTTTGCCGTGAAACCTGCATCAATGAAGACATCGCTGGCACCTGAGTCTATGATCGCATGTGCTGGAAGTCTCTTTCCCGCCACATCTAAGATAATTGTGACGTCAAGAGGTTTAGTTTTGGTAGGGGTTGATACGGATGTATCTGCTGGCCGTTGGCATATGTTTGCATTTCGCTGGGTTTTCGGGCGCTTTGGACACACCCTGACCTGATGATCCGGGTTACCGCAATAGAAACATAATCCCTGGGAGTAACGACGGTTTCTCTCCTCCTGAGTTGTCCGAGTCGCAGCATCAACTTCCATTGGTTGTTGCTCACCTTTATCCAAACTACGAGTGGCTTGGGCATAACCTGGATGGGAGCTTGAACCCCTGCGTTGTCCTGTCCCTTTCTCAGTGCGTACCCGGGCTCTCTCCTGGTGAGACAATTCAGCGTCCAGGATTTGTCTTTGCACTGTGGATAGGTCGTATGTTCTTGGAAGTAGCGAGACTCGATCGGCTAAACCTGGATTCAGACCCCTTCGGAGAGCGTTGACGAGTGCATCATTCCCGTATGAGGAACGGGCAGAGAGTTGCAAAAAATAGGTTATGTATTCTGTGGCTGACTTGGTGCCCTGGTGCAAACCATCTATTTCGATGTTGGCACGATGGGCTGGCTCTATCCCTCCGTATTGTTGTTCCAGGGCTTGAAGGAAGTGGTCCGGTGACCCATGGACACGTGGATCTCCTATCGTGCACAGAGCAGTATACCAGGAGAGCGCTCCTTCCAATAAGTGCAGGGACACAAAATCTATCTGATCTGATGCTGTAGGTAACAGTGAACCTTGTTGTCGAAGGATAGCTCTCATCTGGTTTGTGAATTCGAAGATATTGGTCCCTCCAGCATAGCGAGCTGTAGGGTGTGGGCGGGCTTTGGTGAGATTTGCTGCTTGTAGTGCTGATAACTCTGTTTTTAATGCTTCTCTCTCCCTTAGAAGCCCATGGATCTGGGCCTGTAACTGTTCAGTAGTCATAGTGCTGGTCCCAGCTGTTTGGACAGTTGTATTTCTGTCAGACCACAGCGTGGATTGACGCTGGTATGGCCGACTGGACGTTGTACAGTGTCGAGTGGTAGTGAGATGAACGATGATGAGGTGGGCAAGGCAGTCCCCAGGATGAGAGTGAAGGCTTGGCTGATGTAGATGGTGAAGATGGTGATGAGCGAGGGAAGTCCACAGGAAGGTGAAGACGTGGCTGACCTGATGTAGATGGTGAAGATGGTGATGAGCGAGGGAAGTCCACAGGAAGGTGAAGACGTGGCTGACCTGATGTAGATGGTGAAGATGGTGATGAGCGAGGGAAGT
>JAVBJR010000595.1:0-74449 GCA_031546965.1 Dysgonomonas sp. | reverse complement strand
CTTCTAGTTCGAGTCTTAAATTCCCTTATAGATGTAATGGTACAATGTTATTGCAACGCGATATAAACACATTGGTGCCGGATGAAGATCAAGCTATACTTTGGTAAGAAATAGATTCTATTTATAGAATAGGCTGATAGATTTGCTTCTATCAGCCTATTTTTTTTGCATTAGAGTTTATAATCAATAAAGTTATATATGGTTAAGAATCAGAGAAATTGAGATTCTGAAATTATGCAGACCGCAAGCAATGAGCATGACTAAATCGTCAAATCCAAACTTGCGACATCTGAAACGATCTTTGACAATGCGACATTTTTTGTATATTCGCAAAAACGAAATGTGCCGAAAAAAAACAAAATCTCATCTGCTAGTACTCTCAAAAACAAGGCTCCTTATCACTAGTCAATACCTCTTTAAATACTCCTTAAACGCATATCTTTTGCGGCCTTTCAAATATTTCGGGTTATACTGATGCTCGCGCCTCTCTCTCGAATGGGATGTTGTAATACGCCGCTATTGTATCCCTATACTGAATGAGGCGAACAACCCACTCCACACCATACCACACATAAAAGACAAGATATAACAGCTCTCGCATCTGCGCGGTGTGAATAGCCTCGTGAGTGGTTGTCTTGGCGGGCAATGGACAGCACTCTTTTCGAGCAAAAACTACCCCAAACAGGTTTATTGCCATGAATCCCTTTAAGGGCAAATATTTGTTGTAAATAATCTTCATCTACAACTACATTACCCTATTCCTGCCCACCTGCACAACGCCCACATTCACCGCCTGCACAGGTGCGTATTCAATACGCACCTGTCATTCAATTACTTCAACTTAAAGAATCCACCTACAAATGTGGTCGAAACTTTAGCACCTTTCTCAGCTACTGCCGTTTTTGGATCAGTACGGTATATATAAATTCCGTCGGCTGTGCTTACCGAATAATATACATATCCGCCATCTACCATAGCAGTGAAGCGGCGTCCGCCACCTCCCGGATGAACAGGTATTTCTTTTATATCTGTAATTGTTTGTTTGTTTAGGTCTATAATGCAGCATTTTAGAGCTTTGTCCGACCATCTGTCTGTCTCTGCTGACTGTGGCTTAAGGGTACTCACTTCTGCAAATACCAAACCATCGCCAATGTATTTGACGTGGGCAGGTTTTAACCCTCCCGATTTAGCCTCGAAATCGAAGTAGTAATTGTCGAAGTTGGTTGTTCCTTTGGGTATACGCAAGAATGCCGCATTCTTGGTACTTTGCGAATATCCGTTGGCAATTGCCGAGTTCGACATAATGTACATATCGCCCGATTCTACCTCAAAAATTCCGTTGTGTGCATACCACGATCCGGCAGGACCCGTGCGAGTATCTTTCATTATTGTCTCCAATTTCATACTGGGGTATGAATACACGGCAACATAAGTAGTATCGGTAAACTTGGTACTATAATCAACCGGATTCATCCCGAAATAGGTCATATAAACCCTGTTTTCGCTCATGCAAATCCCTGTAATACTAGGCCACTCTAATGTAGCGATAGGAGCAATGGCAGTACGTTTTTTGCTGGTTATGGCTACATTATTTATGTCCACAGAATAAAAAGTAATAGAGTCGCCACTGGCTGCATTTACCGGAATCTCAACTCCAAGCATAGTGGTGGTGTTTATTTGCGAAAAGACACTCAACGATCTGTCGAAAACAAAATCTCCGCTTTCCTGTATGTATCCGTTGGCGTCCTCCGTTATCCCTTTTACGTCGGTAACACCAAGCCCTCCTACACTAAATATGGTTTGGTTGCCTTGTTCGTAATCGTGAAAACCATTTTGTTCGATGCCTTTTCCTACGGCATTTATTTTACCCGACATCAAGTTGTCTGTTGTTACCACATAATAGGTGGTAGTTCCGTTGGATGTTACCCCCAAACTGAGAACGTAAGGAGCGTGTGGTACTTCCATATCCTCGGTATCAGTAGTATTGTCGCACGATGCCATGCCTAGTAATATACTACTCAAAAAAAAGATGCCTGCTATATTTTTAATAAAATTCATTTCAATTTTCATTTGTTTTTTTCAGTTGTAATAATCCGACAATTCGATCACTTTAAGAAATAACGTACTTTAAAGTTAAAGGCTCTACCCGGTTTTTGCAGTCGGTAATTATCGTACAATTTCTCGTCGGTGATGTTGGTACACTCTAAGACAAAGCCATATTTTCCGTTTTGCAGCGTATATCCTAAAGCTACATCGTGCGACATTTGTTGCGGTATTATTTCTTTAGAAGCTTCGCGTCCCAATCCGGGGAAAGACAAGTAGTATTCGTGAACATAATCGAAGAAGTAATCGAATGTCAGTTCAGAGTTTTTCAAAAATACATTTTGGAACTGAACACCTGCATCTCCGTTTACAAAAAAATACGGAATATTTGGTAAGCGCTCTTTGTAGCTTATATTTTCGGTAATACCCTCGCCTACATAGCTGTTGGTATTTTTTTCATATTCTTGATTGTCGGTAATATTCTGATAAGTAATATTTGCCCCTGCATGAAGCAGCTTTTTCCATCGGTATTTAACACCCCCTTCTACACCTTTGGTCAATACCTCACCCAGATTGCTGTATCTGTTTAGAGGACTGTTGTTATTTTCCTTCAGAATGAAGTCTTTGGTATTTCTAAAAATCACGTTTGTTTCGACGTATAGGATATGTTCCGCTAAATGATGTTCGTAAATAATACCTAGGTTTACATTATCACTACTTTCGGGTTTCAAGTCCGGATTGCGAAGTTGGTTCAAATCATCCCCAAACATCTCGTAACTTTGCGGCAATCGGTAAGCATGTTCATAAGAAAGCTTCGCTTGTAATTTAGGTAAAACAAAGTAAGTTCCGGCAACACCATATCCAAAATTGGTTTTGCTGTCTTCTACTTTTTCCAATCTTTCTTTTGACGTAAACTGATCGAATACTTTATAGCTGGTACTGCTCAAATTGTATAATTTTCCGAAAACATTCACGTTCCAGCGGTCATACTTAATTTGCCATCCCAAACCTGTCACATTTTTATTTAGTTCTTGAGGTATTTTATTCGATTTATTATCGGGATCTTTTTTATCATATATCTTTCTGTTCATCGACGAATATACATTATTCAACGTAAGCGATTGATGGGTATCCAACATATAGCTTACATTTGCATTTGCGATCCACTCTTTGCTGTTTGTTTCGGCGTCTTTGGCTCTACCCGAAACCTCTCCTTTAGAAGTAGGTGATTTCACATACTCGCCCAACCAATTGTAGTTTCGGGCAAGAGTGTCTACGCTAAACGAATTTACGATATTGTATGCTCCATAAAAAGACGCTGATAAGCCTTCTGTAAACAGATCGTCTTTTTTGTATCGAATCGAAGGTATTATCGATCCGCTTCTAGCTGTTACACCACCATATACAACATCCATTATAGCTCCGGTTTGTACATCTTTATTGTCTTTCGATACAATAACACCTGCAAGTAAATAGTCGGCATACGATTTGTTGGTAACTCCGGTTTCTAATCTGATACCTCCCGATTCGTAATTATCGTGAAAACGTTTTACCCAACGTTCGTCTACTATTTTATTTGTGCTTAAATCTTTAATAGGAGCAAAAACTTTGTAGCTATTGTCGGAGTAATTATAAAACGCATTTGCGCGTACTGTAAATCCGGTATTAAGATCGGTGTATGCACCGTTTATAGCAGCTCTGTGTGTATTAAAAGATCCTATGGAGTAAGAAGCGTCCAAATAATTGGCATCTTTGCGGCTTACAATATTTACGGCTCCGCCCAAAGCATCGGCTCCCAAGCTCACGGGGAGTACACCTTTGTAAATTTCTACACGTTCTGCCATGTTGGTAGATATGGTATTGAGATTGAACGAGGAACCGAAATTATCCATCGGTATTCCGTCCAAAAAGAATTTTACCTGATTGCCCGAGAACCCGTTTAAGCTGAAATTATAGTCCGAGCCTACACCTCCGTCTTGACGTACACGTACGCCCGACACATTGTTCAGAAGTCGGTTTAGAGGGATAGATATGGTTTGTGCCCTTTTGAGGTCTACTACGCTTATAGCAAAAGCCTGTTCTTGTTGCTGGCGGGCTTCGCTTTTGCCAAGTACAGCCACTTCGTTGAGGTTTACAGAGTTATCTACTTCGATATCCGATATTCGGGTCGTTTTGTTGGCTATAACCGTAATGTCAGTTTTTTTTGATTTTACACCTACCCCCGACACTACAAGAGTTTGTTTTCCGGCAGGCATATTTTCTACTTTATACTCACCATTTTCGTCCGTATATTCGCCAATAGCAACACCTTCAATCGATATGGTTGCAGGATAAACAGGCTTTTTGTTAGAGTCTACAACTCGTCCTGTAATAATGCCTTTCGATTGCTGTTGTGTAGCCGAATGTGCTGACTGGTAAGCAAGAGAAGTGAGAAGAATGCAGAATAAATAAAATTTAGATAATTTAGAATTCATTGTTGAATTTATTATGTCTTTTTTTGAAGTCGTGAAATTATACTTTTCGGGTAATTTATGCAATCGCAACTAGTAGGTATTTTCGTGCCAATAAACGGCTGTTGATACCTATATATGTGTATTGATTTGTGTAATTGTAATACAGGGAGTATATTCAATTTGTCTTATTGACAATTTTATACCTAAAATAGGTGATATTTATTTTTATATTTTTATATTTTCAGTTAATATTCTTTTTGCTAATTTTGAATATTCTTGAATGTATGAATTATGCAAAAACTAATATCGTATCCACTTTCGGTAGTTTACTGCCTATTATTTTTACTGGCTTTACTCGTTTTTCATCCCATCCAATGGATATGTTTTAACTGGTTTGGGTATAATGCTCACAAGAAAAGTGTTGATATCTTGAACTTGTTTTTAGTGGGCAGTACCTACCTGTTGGGTACAACTTATAAGATTGAGAATCTCGAAAACCTGCCGGAGGGAGTCCCTATTATTATAGTAGCCAATCACCAAAGTTTATACGATATTTCGGGAATTTTATGGTTTATGCGGAAAGTACACCCTAAATTTATCAGTAAAATAGAATTAGGGAAAGGCATTCCCAGTATATCTTACAACTTGAATCATGGAGGCTCGGTGCTTATTGACCGGAAAGAAGCGAAACAATCGCTGTCGGCTATCAAACAAATGGCAGATTATATCGAAACGACCAAACGTACCGCTGTAATTTTTCCCGAAGGCACAAGAACCAAAACGGGAACCCCCCGACCTTTTGCCGAGAATGGATTAAAGATACTTTGCAAATATGCACCCTCTGCCTATATGGTTCCTGTAACCATCAATAATTCGTGGAAGATGACCAAATGGGGTAATTTCCCTATGGGATTAGGTAATAAATTGATATTCACTATTCATAAGCCCTTTGCTATAAAAAACATGCCATTTAATGAGGTGTTCGAAAGGGTAGAACGAGAGGTCACAGAAAGCATTGTTGTATAAGTTGTGGTAGGGGCGAATTGCGTTCGCCAAAAAAATAATATGTAATCGGCGGGAACATTTCTGTCGATTTTGTTGTTTTAATATAGATAAAATAGATGAGCCTTAGGTATGCCTATATTAAGTCAGAGTTAAAGATGATTTTTATTAGTTGTACCCTTTGTTTTCATTGTTTTTGTTGCTGTAAATCATTTGTAATAAGTTGCTTATTGGTATTTAGTTGTTGGTAAAAAAACTCTATCTATAATTTTTCACCTCCTGTATTTATAATGTTTTTTACAGAAAAAAAGACATAAGATCTTGAAATAAAAGTCTTATGAATGGTGATTTACAAATAATCCTAACTTTACTATTCATCTTATATATAATAACTGTCTTTGGCTATCCGCTTTTGAAAGGGACGAATAGCTTTGAGATTTTCACTTCTAATAATTCTATACAATGTCTATAAAAAATATTCGCCTTGAGGTTATGCGTTTTCTCGAAAAAAATGTCGATACATTTATCGATCAGTATTTAATTCCTGTTGAGAAAATATGGCAGCCGACCGACTATTTGCCCAATTCGGAGAAAGAAACATTTTTTGAGGAGGTAAAAGAACTGCGTGAATTGGCAAAAGACTTACCGTACGACTTTTGGGTTGTATTGGTGGGCGATACCATTACCGAAGAAGCCTTGCCCACTTACGAATCGTGGTTGATGGAAATTGACGGAGTAGACAATGTAGAACGCAACGGTTGGGCAAAGTGGGTGAGACAATGGACAAGTGAAGAAAACCGACATGGCGATTTGCTCAATAAATACCTCTATCTCTCGGGAAGGGTAAATATGCGGGAGATAGAGCAAACCACCCAGCACCTTATAAGTGATGGCTTTGATATTGGTACGGGACGCGATCCTTATAAGAATTTTGTGTATACCAGTTTTCAGGAGTTGGCAACTTTTATTTCGCACAATCGGGTGGCAGAACTTGCAAAAAAAGCGGGCGACGATAAGCTTTCGAGGATGTGTAAACGTATTGCCAGCGACGAAATGCGTCATCATTATGCGTATAGCGAGTTTGTAAAAAAAATATTTGAAGTAGACCCTAGTGAAATGATGGTGGCTTTTCAGTATATGATGAAACAAAAAATTGTGATGCCTGCACATTTCCTTCGAGAGTCGGGACAGAAAATAAGTACAGCATTCGAGCAATTCTCTAATGCAGCACAGCGTATAGGCGTGTACACAGCCTCCGATTATGTGGATATTATGCAGAAGCTTATCGACAAGTGGGACATTGATAAAATTACCGGATTGACGGACGAAGCCGAGCGTGCCCGCGATTTCTTGATGAATCTTCCTGCACGTATGGCTAAAATATCGGAACGGATAATAGTTCCGTCTGACTCTTATATCTTTAAGTGGGTGCAGCCTGCCGTCAAATAAACGGATATAAAAAAGCTAATGATGGATATTTTATCTCAAAACTGGGCTATTATTGTAAGTTCTTTTGTCGTTTATGTATTTATCATAGTAGGATTGCGACTGTTTGGTAAAAAAGAATTGGCACAATTGAGTGTTCCCGATCTTGTTTTTGTATTACTGATAAGTAATGCTGTGCAAAATGCAATGGTTGGGTCTAACACTTCACTTTCGGGAGGATTGGTGGCTGCTTCGACCCTGTTTATTGCTAATTATATTCTTAAATATTTTTTCTACAAGTTTTCCAGTGTACAAAAGTGGATACAGGGTAATCCGGTTTTATTAGTTTATAAGGGTCATATAAAAGACCAAAACCTCCGCAAATCTCAGATAACAACCAACGAACTGATGGAGGCTGTTCGCGAACATGGTGTAGCCGATATTAAGGATGTTGATTTGGCGATGCTCGAAGCAGATGGTAACATTAGTGTCTCTTCTGATAATTTTAAGACACAAACTACCCAAAAAGGATTCAGAAGAAAGAGAAAACATCGCAATTACCTATAGATTTTGAAACTAAAAGAGGGCAATTATAAACTTAAAACTAAAATACTCTGCTTTAGATGGTCTATTTAATAATAATAACTGTTATCTTTAACATATTATTATTGTTTAACCCTAGAAATTATGCATCTACAAACCTTAAAGTTGAGAGTCACCTTGTTTATTCTTGGTGTACTATTCGTTAGTGGGAATATATCTTCCCAAGAAATCAATCCCGACATATTGTATAAAATAGTAAGCCCTTCGGGTTTGGTATTGGACAATATGGATAGCCCCAGCAATGAGACTAACCTGTATTTAGCCAAAGCTAAAAAAGGAAAGGACGCAGAGGGGCAGGTTTGGAAAATCACCAAACTCGAAAACGGGTATTATACCATTACTAATATTTTTATAAAGAAGAGTCTCGACAATGCCAACCATTCTACCGGCAATGGAAACCCCATAATTCAATGGGATACCAATAATTCGAATAATAATCAGCATTGGAAATTGACTGTAACAGGCACAGGAGCCTATGCGATAACCCAACGAAATAGTGATATGAATTTGGCGTTTAGCGGCGAAGATGCCGTTGGTGCAAAAATATACCAAGTGCCAAATTCATCTCAATTGTGGCGATTAGTTCCCACAAACCTCAAAGCTCCCAAAGAAGTGGTAGCAAAACGCAGCAAAAACGATTGGGAAAACGAAACCATCTTTGCCATCAACAAAGAGTCCGGTCATGTAACATATATCCCTTTCCCTACGGTAGAAAGCCTAAAATCTGATCAGAGTTTCGATAAGCCTTGGCTCGAACCAGCATCATCACTTTACCAATCATTAAACGGAAATTGGAAGTTTAATTGGGTAAAACAACCCTCCGAACGTCCTATGGATTTCTATAAAACGAACTACGATGTGTCTTCGTGGAAAGAGATACCTGTACCTTCCAATTGGGAAATGCACGGATACGGAACACCTATTTATACAAATATTACCTATCCGTTCAAAAACAATCCGCCTTTTATACAACCGCAAAAAGGATTTACCAGCGAAACCGAAATGAATCCCGTAGGATCGTATCGTCGTGATTTCCAAATTCCTGCCGATTGGGACGGAAAAGAAATTATCTTGCATTTCGATGGTGCATATAGCGGGCTTTATGTATGGATCAATGGCAAGAAGGTAGGCTACAGTCAAGGAGCAAATAATGTTGCCGAATTTAATATAACCGACTACGTAAAAGTGGGTGAGAATACCATTGCAGCGCAAGTGTTCCGTTGGACAGATGGTAGCTATATCGAAGATCAGGATATGTTCCGCTTAAGTGGAATACACCGCAGTGTATTTGTGTATGCTACCCCCAAAGTGCATGTGAGAGATTATCATTTGATGTCCGAATTTCAGGGAGACGACTACAGTTCGGCTACTTTCAAAGTAAAAGCATCTATAAGAAATTATGATAAAAAAGCGTCACCCGCTACAACCGTAAATATTTCTTTATTAGATATTTCAGGAAAAGAAGTTGCTAATATATCGCAACCGGTTTCGGCTTTGGGAGGCGGGCAAGAGCAAATTTATGATCTACAAGCAAAGGTAAATAAGCCCATGTTATGGTCAGCCGAAAAACCAAATTTATATACTGCCATTGTAATATTTAAAGACGGTAGCGGTAAAGTTTTGGAAGCGATGTCCTCTAAATTCGGATTCCGTAAAATAGAGATAAAAAACAAACGTGTATATGTGAACAACGAGCAGGTTTTCTTTAAAGGAGTAAACAGGCACGATATTCATCCACAGTTCGGAAAAGCTGTTCCTGTTGAAACAATGATGCAGGATATTTTGATGATGAAACAACACAATCTAAATACAATCCGCACAAGCCATTACCCCAACGACCCTCGTATGTATGCCATGTATGACTATTATGGTCTGTATGTTGTAGATGAAGCCGACCTCGAAAATCATGGAAACCAATCTATAAGCGATATGCCAAGTTGGCTACCTGCCTACAAAGACCGTGTAGAACGCTTGATACAGCGTGACAGAAATCATCCGTCAGTTATTTTTTGGTCTATGGGAAATGAAGGCGGAAACGGTAAAAACTTCGATGAATTGTGTAAACTGGCTCGTCTTATGGATCCATCTCGCGTAGTGCACTACGAAGGTAGGAACGAATCTGCCGATATCGATTCGCACATGTATCCATCATTAACAAACATGGCTTCGTTCGATCAACAAGCATCCGACAAACCCTATTTTTTGTGCGAATATGCTCATGCGATGGGTAATGCAGTAGGTAACTTAGCCGAATATTGGGATTATATAGAGAATAAATCGCAACGTATGATCGGTGGTTGTATTTGGGACTGGGTAGATCAGGGTCTCAATATGTACGGAAAACCCAAAGACCAGTATTATATTGGAGGCGATTTTGGAGATAAACCTAACGATTTTGATTTTGTTAATAATGGGCTTACAACTCCCGATCGTCGTGTAACTGCCAAATTATTAGAGGTTAAAAAAATATACCAATATATCAAATTCAAACCTTTATCACTAGAAAGTGGTAAGATTGAGATTTTAAACAAGTACGACTTTACCAACTTGAGCGAATTTAATATCACTTGGGAAGTAATCAAAAATGGGGTTAAATCCGAATCAGGAACAGTCACTTCTTTAGATCTTGCTCCTAATGGTAAGGCTATAATAACTGTTCCTTATAACAAAAACTTGGAGGCAGGCAGCGAATATTTCTTGAATGTATATTTTTCATTGAAGAATTCTACCAATTGGGCTAAAGCAGGGCATATTGTTGCTAATGAGCAATTTGCATTAAACGGACGCCAATCGTTATCGGCAGTAAATAGTGCTTCTTTGCCTACTGTTCAAGTATCGGAACAAGCTAACAATGTAGTTATCAGCGGAAGTGGATTTAAGACTACATTTGATAAAACAACAGGACTTATGACTTCGCTACAATATAATGGGCAGGAGATAATTTATAACGGTCAAGGCTTTAACCTCAACTGGTATCGAAGTTTAAATAATGACAAATATGTAGATCAAAATTATTATCTGACCGAATACGATAAACCGATATTTACATATCAGTCATCTGCTGACAATAAGTCGGTTACCGTCTTGTTTAATACAACAGCAACTATTAAATCCGAAAAAGCCCAAAGGATTCCTTATTTGGTGAAATATGTAATATACGGTGATGGAACAATTGATGTAGATGCCAACTTTACCGCACCGTCGGCAGGTTCGTTTATCCATCGATTGGGTTTGCAGGTTGTACTGTCTGCCGGCATGGAAAACGTTCGTTATTACGGACACGGTCCTCACGAGAATTATATGGATAGAAAACACTCTGCTTTTGTAGGTGTATACGATACTACGGTAAAAGGCATGGAAGCCGAGCATTATGTTCGGGCACAAAGTTTGGGCAACAGAGAAGACGTTAGATGGATAGAAATAACTAACCAAAATAAACAAGGTCTAAGAATACTGTCTAAAGACAAGCTGGGTTTTGCAGCTTTGCACTTTACAGATCAGGCTCTTTGGGATGCAATCCACGATTTTAAATTGGACGAAATCCGTAAACCCGAAGTTTATTTGAGCCTCGATGCTATTCAGCAAGGTATAGGAAATGCCAGTTGCGGACCCATTCCTCTACCCGAATACATGATTCCGGCAAATACCAACATTGGTTATTCATTCAGAATACAAGCGATAAAATAAGGTAGATAAAAAAAGCAAGCTTCTCAAATTGAGAAGCTTGCTTTTTATTAGGAGTGAATGCCTGTAGCTATGAAAATATAAACGCATTGAGAAATTTGTCATCCTCACATTCTTCTTTAAATCTGATGGTGATACCAAATCTTTCCATTAAATTTTTCAGATCATTGGTCAAAGAGTCTATGTATAACAGGTTTATCTTTTTGTTCATCAACAGCGAAAAGAAATGGCTTTGCTCTTTGTTTTCTATCTTAACTTTTTCGTATCCAATAACCTTGTCTTCTTCTAATTTGAATATATTCAAATCGGCATCTTCTTGAATACCACTACTTAAACGCCCTTTCTTAGTCAATATAGCAATAATCTTATTCATAACTTTATATTTTAAATTTAAGGGTATGTGAGTTTCGGTTGCTCGAGTAATATACATACTCTATTGGTGATATATACACTCTATATTATGTAGACGCTTTATTTGCCAAATTGTTTTATAAAGTATCCTTATATTAAAGATATTAATGTTGTTTTAACGAAAATTTAAACATCAAATCTTTAGAATCAGACATTTGTATATTTTAGTAAAACAGCAAGTTGCGTGAGTTTAAAATAGCACTATTATGTCAAAGGATAGCACATACTAACCATTTTATGAATAGTAGTATTTATTTAATATTTTTTTTACTATGTTTGATTTACCAAAAAAATCGAACCTGAAAAAATAAACCTGAAACCATGAAAATATTAAAAGGCATCCTTTTTACTCTTCTGACTATAATCTTAGCATCTTGCAATAGCAATAAAGTTTCTACATCCCCAAAAGGAGAGATTGTTACTAATTTAGAACACCCGGTTGCTTTAGGCGATCCTTTCATCATGTTGCATAACAATACTTATTATGCCTATGGAACGGATGATAAAGACGGTATTGTTGTATATACATCCAATGACCTTATTAGCTGGAAAAAACAACCGACTTTAGCATTGCATAAAAACGATTCGTGGGGCGACAAATGGTTTTGGGCTCCCGAAGTATATTACATTCCACAGAGCAAAAAATTCTACATGTATTATTCGGTTGAGGAGCATATAAGCGTTGCTACTTCCGACTCACCCACAGGACCTTTTCGTCAAGAGGTACAAAAACCAATTATAGAAAGCGAAAAATGTATCGATAATTCGCTTTTTATAGACGACAACGGCAAAGCATACCTCTCGTTTGTACGCTTCACGGATGGCAATAATATTTGGGTAGCCCAAATGGAATCCGATCTGAAAACAATGAAGAAAGAAACCATGAAACCCTGTGTACATGTGACCGAAAAGTGGGAAAACGATTTAGGACGGGTTACCGAAGGTTCTTTTATCGTAAAACACAAGGACACTTACTATATGATTTATTCGGCAAACGATTATCAAAGCCAAAACTATGGGGTAGGTTATGCAACAGCTTCTTCGCCTATGGGTCCTTGGACAAAGTACGATAAGAATCCCATTTTTCAGAAACCCGGCAATCTTGTAGGTGTGGGACACAGTGCGATATTTAAAGATAAGAAAGGCAGACTGCGAATGGTATTTCATGCCCATCACGATAAGGAGAATATACATCCACGCCTGATGTATATAACAGATGTCTCTTTTACCAACGATGCAACGCCTGTTATGAAAATAGGAGGCAATATAATAGTACCTCAAGAAGTAAAATAGCACACCCTTTGTAGGGGTGGGGTTTTACCCCACCCACAGACCAAATACTGTAATTTTACGGGCAGAGCAGAGCCCTGCCCCTACAGAAATACCCTATAAATTTGATATACTTAAAAGAACATACAATAAAACATGAAAAAAAGATTATTACTATTTACGTTATTTATTACCTCTATCGGGTTGACTCATGCTGCCAATATGAATGATAAACTGGGGCGACAAATAACCTTAAAAACTCCCGGAAATCCGGCAATATCATATCCGTTGCAGGCACAGAATGGTATTTTGTCATCTACTCAAAATATACCCGTAGAAATAAAAGAACAGACGGTAGAAAATGATTCTTCACTGGTATTAACGATCACCATCAAAGCAAAAGAGGTAGTATATTATAATTTCGAAGAAAGTTATAATACAACCATGAGTCACAACGATTGCCAGTTTTATATGCCCGGATTTTGGTACAGACGCAATCTAAGGTCGCCCAAAGAAGCACCATCGTTCTACACAAGCGATAGCTGGCAGGTGAGAGAAGACCGTTTGAGTACACCATTAACCGGAATTTTCAACGAAAAAACCGGGGCTTATTACACCGTATTGCGTAGAGACGATTTTAAGAACGAAAGCTTAGCATGTCATAGTCAAGGCGAAATTATTCTATCGGGTAAAACATCCTTAGGATTTACAGGATTCCGTAATCAGGGGGGACAATCGGCACTTGTTTTTGGTTTTCCATATGCCGAAGCACCTAAAACGTATATACGTAAGTTGACTTTAGCTCCTGCTGTGCAAGCTTTCGAAAAGTTGGAAAAAGGCGAAACCCGTCAACTTGTTTGGGAAATAAGGAAGAGCAAAGCAGAAAATTTCTCTAAATTCGTAGCTTCTGTTTGGAATTATTCGTTCGATACCTTGAGACCTCAAGAAGTAAAAGACCATTTATCGACAGCTGATGCCAAAGCAACTCTTTCTAATTTTTTCACCGAAAGCTATGTTAATAAATACGACCTGAAATATTTTTCGGGAGTACACATGCGTACCGACGATTGCGAAAGTACAGGTTCTGTTGAAGTTGGTTTTGTGGGACGTGTATTACTCAATGCCTTTAATGCACTGGAGTATGGCGAAGCAAATAATAAGCCCGATTTGGTAGCAAAAGCAAATTCGATATTCGATAGTTACCTACAATATGGTTTTACACCTTCGGGTTTCTTCCGTGAGTTTGTAGATTACAATCATAATGATGAAACAAAAGTATACAGCATACGCCGCCAGTCTGAAGGAGCTTTTGCCTTGTTGAACTACCTTGAATACGAAAAAAGAAAAGGTCGTAAGCATACCGAGTGGGAAACCAAAATAAAAACCTTGTTGGACAATTTCCTTAAATTACAAGAAGCAAACGGTAGCTTTCCTCGTAAATTTGACGACAATTTCAAAATTGTAGATGAGTCGGGAGGCAGTACTCCGTCGGCAACCCTGCCATTGACAATGGCTTATACTTATTTCAATAACAAATCGTACTTAGAGAGTGCCAAAAGCACAGCCGTCTATTTGGAGAAAGAACTGGTTTCTAAAGCCGACTATTTCTCGTCGACCTTAGATGCCAACTGCGAAGACAAAGAAGCATCTCTATATGCCTCTACTGCTATGTATTATATGGCAATGGTGTCAAAAGGAAAAGAACAACAACATTATATCGATTTGAGTAAACAAGCTGCCTACTTTAGCCTTTCGTGGTACTATATGTGGGATGTACCTTTTGCACAAGGGCAGATGTTGGGCGATGTAAACTTCAAATCGAGAGGTTGGGGAAATGTATCGGTCGAAAACAATCACGTTGATGTGTTTATTTTTGAGTTTGCAACCGTTTTAAATTGGTTGGCAAAAGAACGTAACGAGCCTCGATTCTCTCAATTTTCGGCTGTAATCAAAAGTTCGATGCTTCAATTGATGCCTGTTAAAGGACACATGTTTGACATAGGTAAGGTTGGATATTACCCCGAAGTTGTACAGCATACCAATTGGGACTATGGTAAAAACGGAAAAGGCTTTTACAATGATATCTTTGCTCCGGGTTGGACAGTGGCTTCGCTGTGGCAAATGCTTAGCCCCGATCGGGTAGAAAATTATTTTAATTATAAGAAAAAATAAAGGTTTAATACGATGAAAAAAAAACTTCTATTCTTATTTGTTGTGGCAGTTAGTTTAGGCACTTGCTTTGCACAAAATAATGAGCCGGCTCCTTCTCCCCAATCGGGTACATACTCCAATCCGGTGGTAGCACGAAGCTTGCCCGATCCTTCCATCATAAAAGCAAACGATGGATACTTTTACCTGTATGCTACAGAGGATATGCGTAATATGCCCATCTATAAATCGAAAGATTTGGTAAATTGGAGCTTTGTAGGAACAGCTTTTACAGACAGCAGCCGTCCTACTTTCGAACCGAAAGGAGGGCTTTGGGCTCCCGATATTAATTCTGTTAATGGCAAATACGTTCTTTATTATTCGATGTCGGTTTGGGGAGGTGAACAAACCTGTGGCATTGGGGTAGCTGTTGCCGATAGTCCGGCAGGACCTTTTACCGACAAAGGAAAGCTTTTCAGAAGTAATGAAATTGGCGTAACCAATTCGATAGACCCTGTCTATATAGAAGACGGTGGAAAGAAGTATTTGTTTTGGGGTAGCTTCAGAGGTATCTATGCTATTGAACTTAGTAACGACGGACTTACTTTAAAAAAAGGAGCCAAAAAGAAAAAAATTGCAGGTACTGCATTTGAAGGTACTTACATCTATAAAAAAGGCAATTACTATTATATGTTTGCCTCTGTCGGAAGCTGTTGCGAAGGGGTGAAGAGTACTTACAAATTGGTGGTAGGTAGGTCAAAATCGTTATTGGGAACTTATACTGATAAAAGCGGAAAAAGTATGCTCAATAATGGTTATGATATAGTTATCAACAGCAATAGCCGGTTTGTAGGAAACGGACATTGTTCCGAAATAGTAAAGGATGAGGCGGGTAACGATTGGATATTCTATCACGGTGTTGATATAAAGAACCCGAAAGGTCGAATTTTACTTCTCGACCAAGTAAAATGGGATACTAACAATTGGCCTCATATTGGCGATGGAAGCCCTTCTTTATCAGCACCAAATCCAACATTTTGAAATTCGATAATTGCTTAGACGCAAAGCATTGCGTCTCTACTATTAACTATTAACTGTAACTATAAAAACAACAATAAGAATGAAAAGAAAAATTTTATTATTCTCAATGATCATTTCTTGCATCGGACTGTTTGCTCAATGGAAACCGATGGGAGATAAAATAAAGACAAAATGGGCACAAACCATTGATGTAAATAGCGTTTTGCCCGAGTATCCGCGTCCTATAATGGAACGTCAGGATTGGACAAACCTCAACGGATTGTGGGAGTATGCCATATTACCTACCGGACAAAGCGAACCTCAAAAATACGATGGTAAGATACTTGTTCCGTTTGCCGTAGAATCGAGCCTTTCGGGAGTTCAGAAATCACTCGGAAAAGAGAAAAATTTATGGTATAAGCGTTCGTTTACCATTCCGACCGATTGGAAAAACCAAACCATCCTATTGCACTTTGGCGCAGTGGATTGGAAAACCGAAGTATACCTCAACAATGTCAAAGTAGGAAGCCATACAGGTGGTTATACTCCCTTTTCGTTTGATATAACTCCTTTTCTTACATCAGACAACCAAACGTTGGTCGTAAAAGTGTGGGATCCTACAAATGAGAGTTTTCAACCTGTAGGAAAACAGAGTATACGACCCGAAGGTATTTGGTATACACCCGTTTCGGGTATTTGGCAAACCGTTTGGTTGGAGCCTGTGAATGCTAAATATATATCATCAATAAAAACGATTCCTAACATAGATACTAAAAAACTATCCATAGATATTGCTACCGAAAAAACTACCTCTGCCGATATGGTCGAAGTAATAGTGAAAAACGGTTCGTCTACTGTAGCCCAAGTAAAGAAAGCAGTGGGTGAACAATTGAGTATCCCTATATCTGGTGTGAAGTTGTGGTCGCCCGAATCTCCTTTCTTATATGATCTTGAAGTTAATCTGTATGACAAAGGAAAATTGGTTGACAAAGTGAAGAGTTATGCAGCCATGCGTAAAATTTCGACCCAAAAAGACAAGGATGGAATTGTACGTTTACAGTTAAACAACAAAGACTATTTTCAATTTGGACCGCTCGATCAAGGTTGGTGGCCCGACGGATTATATACTGCTCCAACAGACGAAGCTTTGATATATGACATTCAGAAAACAAAAGACTTCGGATTTAATATGATCCGCAAACATATGAAAGTAGAACCTGCTCGTTGGTACACACATTGCGACCGGATAGGAATGTTAGTTTGGCAAGATATGCCTAGCGGCGATAGAGCGTCTCAATTGCAATTCAATCAGTATTTTAATGGTGAAGAACTTGTTCGTTCGGCTGAATCGGAAACAAACTTCTACAAAGAATGGGAAGAGATAATTGATTGTCTTGTGTCATATCCTTCTATCGTAACATGGATTCCATTTAATACAGCTTGGGGACAATTCAGAACGGTAGAAACTGCTGAATGGACTAAAACATACGATCCGTCGCGTTTGGTGAATCCTGCAGCCGGTGGCAATCATTTTCATACAGGCGATATACTCGATTTTTTCGCTTATCCAGTTCCTATACTTAGCATGTATGATACTCAAAGAGCCACAGTATTAGGCGGATATGGAGGAATAGCTCTTGCGATAGATAGGCATATGTGGGATCCTTCCAAAAGCTGGGGATATGTCGGATTCAGAAATTCGAAAGAAGCAACAGACGAATATATAAACTATGCCGAAATTCTGAAAAGATTGATAAAAGCAGGATTCTCTGCTGCTGTTTATACTCAAGCAACAGATATTGAAGGTGAAATAAATGGCTTGATGACTTATGACCGCGAGGTTGTTAAGTTAGATGAGGTACGTCTTCGTCAAGTTAACCAAGAAGTATGTAATTCTTTAAAGAAATAAATGAAAGTATTTTCAATGGTGTAATTTTGATTGTTAGGGCAGACCTATGTGGTCTGTCCAATAATCAAATTCTTATTTTAGAAAATGCTTCTATAAACAGTTCGAAATATTGCCTAAAGATTATACAAAAAAGTAGAACGAAAATATAGAACATAAACTGTTGTTTTGTCACCTATAACTAATTGTTTTATTGGTGATTAATTATTTAGTATAGGATGTGTGCCTTATTTCTAATTTTTCGTAACCCGAGTTTTGGGTGACAAAATATTTCTAAAATTTGGCAAGTAAGCTTTTTTTTTGCACATTTATGTTTTATAATTCACAAAATGAAATATCTTCTCACCAGCTTACTTTTATTTGTATTTTCGATTACATCATGGGCACAATATACCGTGTCGGGTGGGATTGGAGGAAAACCCGCTGAATATACTGATGCACTGGGAGGTACAGGTATTTCTAAGATTTACCTTCTCAATACTTTTTCGGGAGCATCCATTTCCTATACCTCCAGTGCTGCTGTTGTGCGTTTTTATAAGTATACACAATCTCTGTCCGACAAGGTACTGATACCCTATTCTGATATAACCACAAGCATCAGTGGAAATAGTACCACCTATACAATTACTAATCTCGAAGATTCCAAAGGATATTTTGCCGAAGTAAATGGAACAAATAATGCCGTGATATGGATAATTGACTATAGCCGACATCTGCCCAAACTAAATTCTATTCAACCTTCGGAGGGAGAAGATAAATGTGACTATCTTAAATTATTAATTGACAAATCGGACGATTTACCCTATTATGCAACCACCGGCGGCAAGTACTCAATAATCAGAAAATACACAATAGAATATCCTGATTTGGATGGAAAAACGAAAGAATTTAAACCCGAAACCAAAACAATAGGTCCGGTTGATATTGGTATCGACAGAACAATTGATGCTCCCTTTATGGACACCAAGTTTACATTAAGCGGCGACCAGTTTGCCGAACATTTTGGGCTGAACATTTTTATAGAGAGTAGAAACTATATAGCCGTGAGAACCAAAGCCTTTGTGGATGCCGTACAACTTGATGCTAATCTGAAACCGGTTGAGTTGGGAGGATCTGCTCCTGCGGAAGTTACTTTTTCGGGATATGGAAACGAACCCACAGCTCGTTTTTATACGTGGTTTATTTACAATACAAAGGATATGCAAAACCCCATTGTTCGTTATACGGATAAAAATATAAAATATACATTCAATAATGCCGGAACATTTAAAGTGGTATTAGAAGTAGCCGATGGAAGTTCTGTTTGTGCCGATACTGCAAATGTGCAACTGTCGATCTCCGAATCGGAACTTAAAATACCTAATATTTTAATTCCCGATGCAAACAGCGAAGAAGCTAGAGTATTTAAAGTTACGTACAAATCGTTGGTCAAATTCAAATGTACTATTTTCAACCGATGGGGAAATAAACTTTATGAATGGACTGATCCCGCACAAGGATGGGACGGAAAATACAATGGAAGGTATGTAAATACAGGAGTATACTTTTATGCCATAGACGCACTTGGCTCCGAAGGTAAGCATTACAAAGAGGCAGGAGATATAAATGTAATACGGCGGAAATAGGTCACCTCACCCCAGCCCTCTCCAAAGGAGAGGGAGTACAGAGAGGGCGTTCTAAATACCCTCATATCTAGCCCCCTCTCCTTTGGAGAAGGGTTGGGGTGAGGTTTACAAACCGCTAAAACTTACACCCTCAAATAGCAAAGACGGTATTTGCCTCGAAGCATTTAACGAAAGAGGATCATTACCAACCTCAACTAAATTACTCCACAAATCAAGAATATTTCCGGTTATATTCATTTCGCTGATAGGTGTTGTTGCAACGCCATTTTCGATTACAAAACCCTCTATCCCGAACGAAAAATCTCCGGTAGTACTGTTGGTATTTCCACCGTTGAAACCTGTTACCCAAATACCACCATCCATTGTTTTCAACAAATGAGAATGGTTTTTAGAGCCATGTTCCAGCTTTATGATCGATGGTGATGCAATAGTGGGCAAAACGTCCATCTTAAGAGCATTATAAGTATCAATAAAGTAGGTATTGAGAACGCCCTTGTCTATCAATACCTGATCTTTAGTAGCAATGCCCTCACCATCGTACCATCGTGACCCGAAAGAGCGTTTCTGATGCGGATTATCCAATACCGTGAGCCTGTCTGATACAATTTTATCGCCCAACCTATTCAATAAGAATGTACTTTTTTGCTGAATAGCACTTCCATACATTGCCGAGAGAAGTGGAGACAACAGCTTCATAGATACCGTATTATCGAGGATCATATTGTATTTTCCCGACTTAATCTTGGTTTGCCCCAGTTTTTGAAATGCTCTTTCCAAAGCCTTTTTGGCAATTCCTTCGGTTTGCAAATCAGCCCAATACAATTTGCTGTCGTACCAATACGATTCGGGACGGGCATCACCTTCGGTTTTCAGAGCAACCTCAGCCGTTAAGCTATATGCCGTGTCTTGCACTTCGCCCTCAAATCCGTTACTTGCCACCATGTATTCGGCACCGCATCCGTCGTCGTAGCTCGATACTACCGATACTATACGATCGTCTGTGCCGTAAATCTCTTCAACAGAGGCTTTTGCTATCGCCAATTTTTGATCTACCGTATAATTAAAAAATGTAGGGTCGAACAGATCGAGATCCTCGTTTTTCGTCGATTTATAACAGCGAGCTATATCGGGCAATTGACGGCACACATCGGAGGCAAGAAATCGGGTGGATACAATTCCGTCTTTAATAAAGGGTTCGAGTTCCGATTTTTCCAATCTGTTGGTCGACAGAGTTCCGTATCTACCATCTACATATAATTCTATATAGAGCTTGTTTTCAGAACTTTGGTGTAGTTTGTCTAGTTGAGTATTTCGGTACTCAAACGAATTGTTGTTGGCAACTGTAAGGGATACTCGCGAAGCAGAGCAGCCGTTTTTCAAGGCTATATCCATTGCCCATTGGGCTATATTTTTATGTTCTGATGTAATTGTCATTTTTTTTTATCCAAAAATATGTATGGCATCCAATACCAGTTTCACTATAAATAGAAGCGATATTACAAATATGGCTGCACTCACATCTTTATATTTACCCGAGAATACTTTAATAATGGTAAAACTCAAGATACCAAATATAATTCCTTGAGCAATGCTATAAGTAAAAGGCATAAAGGTGATGGTAATAAATGCAGGCAGGCTTTCGGTAATGTCCGAAAAATTGATTTTTACAACCGATGATATCATAAACAGACCAACAATAATGAGAGCCGGAGCTGTTGCAGATGCAGGAATCATCAAAAATAGAGGCGCAAAAAATAATGCTGCACAAAACATCAAAGCTGTGCTCACAGCCGTTAAACCGGTACGCCCTCCGGATGCTACTCCCGCCGTACTTTCTACGTAAGATGTTACTGTACTAGTACCTAGTATTGCTCCTACGGTTGTACCCAGTGCATCGGCAAATAAAGCTCTTTTGGCTTGCGGAAAATTTCCGTCCTTATCCAAAAGTCCGGCTTTAGAAACAACACCTATCAGTGTACCGATAGTATCGAAAAGATTAATAAGCAAGAAAGTAAACACGATGATAAGCATATCGAACGTGAAGACCTGAGTCCACTCAAACTTGGCGAAAATAGGGCTAAGTGATGGAGGCAGGCTCACAACACCACTCTTGCTCAGCTCTTCTACCGGATTGAATATCCCGAAGATAGCTGCAAAAATAGCAGATACTACGATTGCAATAAGGATAGCCGCCTTTACGTCTTTTGCCAATAACACACCGGCACAGAACAACCCTATAAAGGCAACCCATACATTAGGGTTAGACAAATCTCCCACTTCTATCAGCGTATGCGGGTTTGGTACTATGATTCCGGCAGTCTTCAACCCAATAAGTGCTATAAAAAGCCCTATACCCACCGGTATAGCATCTTTGAGTACTATTGGAATGCTTTTGAGAATAAGTTCACGCACATTAAAAAATGTAAGTGCTATAAATATAAGACCTTCCAAAAATACTGCCGTGAGGGCAAACTGCCACGAATACCCCATTTTCAGTACCACATTTACCGCAAAGAAAGTATTCAAACCCATACCCGATGCTTGAGCAATGGGCAGATTAGCAAAAAATGCCATAAACAGTGTACCTGCCACCGCACCCAAGGCGGTGGCAGTAAACAAAGCAGACTTATCCATACCTGTCTCACCCAGTACATTGGGATTTACAACAAGAATATAGGACATCGTGAGAAAAGTAATAAATCCGGCAATAAGTTCTTTTCGGATTGTTGTATTATGTTCTTTTAGTTTAAAAATTTTCTCTAACATATTTTTTTAAGTTACGAGTTACAAGTTACGAGTTACGAGTAGGGAGTTCTGAGCTGTAGAGACGCAATGCTTGCGTCTATTTATAATGATTAAAACGTCCATTTCCCTGCAATAGTGGGGAATACATATACTTCGTTGCCATAGTAGGGATAGAAATTATTCGAAATTTCGATCTCACTACCAAAAGACAAATGCGAATCTACATTATACCAAAACTGAGGCTCGGTCAATAAGATAACCTTTTTGCCCCCTTCGCCTGTTGCACGATTTTTATTTTCGGTCCAAATATCAATAAAACCGGTAAGGGTTAACTTGTTGTTGAACAGGTTAGTATTCCAGCATCCTGTCCATTGCACGTCGTTGCTTACTTTCTCGAATGCGTTATATTTATAAGTCAAATAAGTATTGATAAATACACTGCCGAAAGCATGATCGTACGCTGCCCCAACAAGGTAAGCGTTAGGTATCGAAAATCCCGAAGAATTTGAAGTCCCAACCCCACCATTAAATTCAAGGTGAGGCATAATAGGGCTTTTGCCTACTTTTATATTTCGGGCAATTTCCATATAAGCCAAACCGATATTGCCTTTGCTTTGGCTGAAATCAAAATCTACAAATCCGAAAGTTGATCCCCACTTGTCGGGTTTAAACATTTGGAATGTAGCCGTAAAGTAATTTCGAGCGGCAACATCGCTGTTTACAGCATGACGGGGGTCGAAATGCAGTTGAATTTCTTGGGAATAAGAGATAATGGATACTGCAAACAGAAGTAACGAAAGAAATAAATGCTTTTTCATAAGGTCATTTGTCTATTAAGATCTTTTGCTTAGTTAAGATATATTTAAGTATTCTGATTATTCTCCTCCCACTGTCAATTTACTGACTAACACCGATGGTAGCCCTTGTCCAACGGGTACACTTTGTCCGTCTTTACCACAAGTCCACGAGCTTTCGTCTATTTTGAGATTATTGCCCACCATGGTAATGTCGGCTAAAGCCTTAGGTCCGTTTCCTATGATATTGATATCTTTTATAGGTTGGGTAAGTTTTCCATTTTCGATCAGATAGCCTGTTTTTACATAAAACGTAAAATCGCCTGCTCCGATCTGTACCTGTCCGTTGCTGAAATTATCTACATACACCCCTTGCTTTACGCTCGCAATCATCTCTTCATTGGTCACGTTGCCCGACTCCATATACGTCACGCGCATACGTGGCATAGGTACATGGCGAAACGATTGGCGGCGTCCGTTACCGGTGGGTTTTACGCCGTAATATTTGGCACTTATCCGGTCGTGCAAGTAACTTTCGAGAATGCCGTTTCTTACAATATATGTCTTTTGGCTTTCGATGCCTTCATCATCAAAATTAATAGCTCCACGGGCAAATTCTATGGTGCCATCGTCAACCACATTAATATTGGGGTTACAGATAGACTTACCTAACAGGTCAGAAAATATGGAGACATTCTTACGGTTAAAATCTGCCTCAAAAGCATGTCCGATAGCCTCATGCAATAATATGCCCGACCCTCCGGCTCCCATTACAACGGGCATTTCGCCTCCTTTGGGTTTCACGGCATCAAACATCAGAGCGGTTTGTGAAACCGACTCTTGTGCTAAGGTTTCGATCAAATTGTTATCTAAAAACTCAAAGCCCTTGCGATAGGCTCGTGATGCAAAACCATTTTCTATTTTACCGCTTTGCTCCATAGTACATCCTCCGTACATTACTGCCATCGGGCGATAGTCCCACGAAAGAACACCATCGGAATTAAAAAATAATATATAGGAGGTCGAATGATTTAAACTTACCGAAGCTTTTATCACTCTCGAATCGAGTTCAAAAATTCGGGCATTCAGTTTTTCGATAAAAACCTTTTTCTCATTTACAGAGATGTCTTGCCAAGACTTACTTATTTTATAGTGATTGGCAAAATGTGTTTCAGTTATATTTGCAGAGCAGCTTTGTTTCGAGGTATGTGCAATTCGGGCAGCAGTTTGTGCAGCACGCAACATATCGGGCAATGTTGTATTTTCTACATAGGCATAGCCTGTCTGATCGCCAACTACAACCCTCACGCCTACTCCATAATCGATATTGGACGATGTGCGGTTTACCTCTCCATCCCGAAGCGATATGCTGCTGTTTATAGTATGCTCAAAATAAAGGTCGGCATAATCTCCACCTTTAGCCAAAGCTTCGTTTAACACCTTTAGCATGTCTTCTGTTGTAATACGAAAATGAGCTAAAACATCGTGTATATTCACATTTGCACCTAATTCTATCATTCGTTTATTATTTTCGAGCTAAAAAAACTATTCTATTTGAGATGGTACCTCTCTTTATTTATGGCACTTATCTGTGCAACAAATACACATCCATCCTTATAGTGCTTCGGAGCATCAAAATTAATCTATTTTTCTATATCTTTATCCCATTCATTACAGAAACCGTTCAAATAAATGCAATAAAAAGTCAGAGAAACTATGACTCGATATATGTTTTTGACAGCAATAACTGTCTTTATATTATCATTCATCACCATATCAGCCAACAATCCTAACATTATTAACTTTAACAGAAACGACTACCAAGCCGGCAACAAAAACTGGTCTTTGAGCGAAGACGAAAAGGGGATAATATACATAGGAAACGATTTAGGGTTGCTTGAGTTCGATGGGATAGACTGGCATCTCAACAAATTACATAAAGCAGATGTGGTGAGGGCTGTGTCGGCTGCCTCCAATCAGACCATCTATACGGGTGGATACGAAGAATTTGGTCGATGGGATAGAGGCATCAGCGGTCTTCTCAAATACACCTCCTTAAGTGATAATTTACCGGGAGGTCCACTACACAATGACGACATTTGGAGAATCTGGAAAAAAGATAACTTGATCTATTTTCAGTCTTTCAGAAATATCTATATCTACGATCAAAATAATGTATATATATTGCCCGAACAGAAAAGTATCCTTCTTTTGATAAAAGTCAACAACGAACTATGGGTGCAAGAAATTGGTGGAAGTATTTTTAAAATAGAAGGAGATCGTTATGTTAAAATAGCAGGCAGCGAAATATTTTCAAAGACAGAAGTCAAAACAGTGCTTCCCTCTCCTGATAATAAGTACATTATAGGCACATCGTCTATGGGACTTTATATTTACGACGGAGTAGAATTTAAGGTCTGGAATAACAATAATGAACTGATTGACAATAATATCAATTGCGGACTGGCTGCTCATAACGGCAATTATTACTTTGGCACAATTCTCGGGGGAGTATACGAATTGTCGCCAAATGGAAACATAACCAATCACTTCAATACCGAAACTTACCTGCACAACAATACCGTATTGTCTATATACGAAGATCATGCTTACAATATTTGGGCAGGATTAGACCGAGGAATATCCTGTATACAGTACTTGAACGGAATTAGCTGTATAACAGACCCTAAGGGAAAAATAGGTGCTGTATATTCGGCTGCATTATACGACAACAAGCTTTTTGTGGCAACAAATCAAGGGGTATACTATATCGAAAAAAATGACTTATATAGCATGAATGCCCTCTCTAAATTTAGGTTTGTACCTAAAACAGAAGGGCAGGTTTGGAGTCTCAATGTTATTGACAATCAGTTGTATTGCTCTCATAATTGGGGATTACTTGTAATAGATAAAAACCTGTCTGTAACGGCTCCTTATAATATTAATGCAGGAGTATTTTATATACTCGAAAAAGATCCCGATCATCTCCTATTGGGTACTTACGTCAACGTAATAACTTTAGATAAAAAAACCAAAACCATCCATAATTTGAATGAGGTACTCGAACCTATTAATAAAGTGCAGACCGATCATCTTAATAATGTTTGGTTTCAACACATGAATAAGGGCATATACCGAACCCGGCTCAATAACGACTTCTCTAAAATAGAATCATTCAAATATTATGGAAGCGAAGGTCAGCAGGACATCCCGTACAAATTGAAATTGTTTAAAGTAGGTGGAAGGGTTGCCTTTCTGGGCAATAACAAATTCTATACTTATAATGATATCGACGGATCTATTGTTCCCGAAAATGCTTTGAACGAGTGCTTTCGGGATATTACCGGACTCAAAGAGGTGGTTAATATATCTCCCGAAAATTTTTGGATCATAGGTAATAACCTTGTTTACAATGTAACTTATGCTGACAATAGGGCTCAAATAAAATTTACTATAGATATAGGGTACAAAAACTTCTCGATGGTTGACAATTATGAAAATATCGTCAATTTGGACGATGATTTGAGTCTTATTTGCTTAGATAACGGCTTCTTATTGTGCCAAAATAAATTAACGGCAGACTACAAACCGATAGCACAATCCTACTTCAAATCGATCAAAATATCCAATTCTAATGGAGAATCAGACTATCTTGACAACAATTTTAATCAGATAAGCCACTCATTCAATACCATTAACTTTAGTTTTTCTACAGCCGAAACGCTGACCCGAAACCTGTCATTCTTGTATAAACTCGAAGGCTTAGACGATCAATGGTATGCCGTTAAGAATCAAAACCATGTTACTTACGAACGTCTTCCTAAGGGTAAATACACCTTTATACTGGTCGCAATAGACCGTCAAGGAAACAAGTCCCAAGAAATCCGATTCTCTTTCGAGATATTAGCTCCTTGGTATCAGTCGGGCTGGGCAATTACAGCCTATTTTGTATTGTTCATGCTATTTATTGCAGCTATTATTGCGTACGTTCAATATAAATACAAAAAGCTGCATATCAAGAAAATGCGTATACTTGAATCCAAACGTTTAAACCTTATCAATGAGCATCTCCAGCAAGAGGTAGAAGAAAAAAATGCAGAACTACTATCTCAAACCTCATTCATTATACAGCGTAATGAGCTGATTCTTAATATTAAAAACGAAGTGGAAGAATTCTACACCAAACAAAATAATAAAACCTTAGCACCTCTGTTTCAAAAGATCAATACCTTGCTTAACAGCAATTTGGATAGTGAAGAAGATTGGAAAACATTCTTGATCAAATTCGAACAGAAACATACACACTTTTTCAAAAAAATAAAAGAGTCCTACCCTCAACTCACAGCTAACGACCTGCGTCTTTGTGCCTGTTTGAAGCTCAATTTAGACTCCAAAGAAATAGCTGCTCTTATGAACATTTCGGTGAGAGCAGTAGAAAATAGCAGGTATAGACTACGAAAAAAGCTGGATATCCCCTCACATCAACACTTAAATGACTTCTTTTTGCAAATGTAAATAGTAAAATACGACCTGGGTAAAATGCTATATATTAATAAATTAAAATATTTTGAGTAGTAAAAATGAGGTCTGCTTATTGTTAAATAACAGCTGGAAGTATTCATCGTGAGATAAATTATACATCCTCTGAACTTACTGTTTTTACATTTGTTGCAGATTATTTAAGAATGATTAAGATAACACCCCTTTTTTAAGGAAGTTATACTTGAATATATACTTAAATAAATAATTGTTTAACAGTAAAATCAGAAATCCATGAAAGAAACTAAATTCACCTCTATGAGGAGAATGAGTCTGAAGCTTTGCCTTCTGCTATTCTTAATCTTCTCAGCAAGTATTTCGAATGCTTTTGCTCAGGCTACAATAACAGGAGTAGTCACCGACGGGCAAAAAGAACCTTTACCCGGAGTTAGTGTTATTATTAAAGGTTCCACTACCGGAACAGTTACCGATTTTGATGGTAATTACTCTATTGCCGCAAAATCAGGAGATGTACTCGACTTCACCTACTTAGGTATGAAAACGCAATCGATAGCGGTTGCCTCACAAACAAAAATTAATGTTACATTGGTCGATGACAGTAAGGTATTGACCGAAACTGTTGTTATCGGTTACGGTACAGCAAAGAAAGCCGATTTGACAGGGTCTATATCAAGTGTATCAGCAGACGCTATTATGAAACAACCGGCATTGAATGCAGCTCAAGCTATTCAAGGAAAAATGGCAGGGGTAAGTATCACCGGATCGGATGCTCCGGGATCTTCTCCAACAGTAATTATACGCGGATTGGGTACAGCTTTGGCAGGACGCGACCCATTGTATATTGTAGACGGTTTTCCTGCCGAAAATATCAAAAATATCAGCCCCTCGGACATTGTTTCGATGGATGTATTGAAAGATGCTTCATCGGCTTCTATTTACGGGGTACGTGCTGCCAATGGTGTTATTATCGTTACAACAAAAAAAGGACAAGAAGGCAAAACCAAAATTGGTGTAGAATCGTACATCGGGATGAAAAACGTCCTAAACAGAGTAAAAATGGCTGACGCTTCGCAATACATCCAGTATTTTAATGAGAATCAGCAAACTTTGAAAACTGCAGATCCAACCCATCCCGAGAAATATTATTTCTTGGCTGATGCCGATAAACAAGCTTATAATACCGATTGGTATGACGAAATTCTTGGCACAGGTATTTTTAATAACAATACTGTGTCTTTATCTGGGGGAAGCAAAGCGGTAGATTATTTTTTCAGCTACAACTTTTATGATGAAACCGGTATGCTTAGTGGGCAAGACTACCAACGTACTACAATAAGAAATAACAATGTATTCAAGTTCTTTAACGATCGTTTGAAATTTAAGGAAAACTTGAGTATATCGTTTGCCAATGAAGGAGTAGTCACTTACGGACCTTTTGATGATGCCTATCGCCAATCGCCTTTGGTACCAACAAGGTACGCAGACGGAACTTATGGAGTACCCCGTGCAAATATGCAAACCGGTATCGTTGAAAAAACAAGTCCTCCCGGTGTTCCTACAGCTGAATTAAACTCTATAGGCAACCCATTGTTCTCAAGAAACAAACAAAATTTAACGAATCATACCCTTTCTATACAAGGAGGTATTGAAGGTGAATTTAAAATAACCGATTACCTGACAGCCAGTTCTCGTTTTGGTGCCACAAAATACTACACCGACAATAGAAATTTTGTTAATGTAAAAGAAGGTTGGTTATTTCAAAATCCAAACAAAACAGAGACAGATTTTAATGCTTCAAAGGCGGCAGCACCATCAAACGAAACTTTTGCCAATAACTCTCTTGCATTGACAAACTTAGATACTTATCGTTGGACATGGGAAGGATTCCTTACTTTCAATAAAAGCTTCGATAAGCACAACGTAAACGTTATAGCCGGTTTGTCTCGTGAAAAACAAGGTATTGGAGGTAAAACTGCTCTGAAAGGCTATGATGTACCTGCCGAAAGCAACTACTGGAGCATGAAACATGCCTCTAATGCTTATGCAAAAACCATCGATCAATTTTCGTACACACCCAGAGCATTAGCTTCGTATTTCGGTCGTTTCCAATACAACTACGACAACAAATATTACTTGACAGGAACTATAAGACGCGATGGGTCAAGTACTTTTAAGGAATCTAAAGACTATTGGGGAACTTTTCCTTCACTAGGTGCAGGATGGACTATATCTAAAGAAAGCTTTATGGAAAGCTTTACTTTTCTTGACTATATGAAGCTGAGAGCAACTTGGGGTAAATTGGGTAACCAAAATGTACCTCCTGTCGTAAGCAGTATCAGTACAGGTTCCGATGTGAATGATCCTAAAGACTACAACTATATTTTTGGACCCGATTACACCTACTATATTGGTGCAGCCTTTGGTAGTCCGGCATTTCCTTTATCGTGGGAGGTAACCGAAGAATGGGGTATCGGAGCTGATTTTGCGTTTCTGCACGACAGGTTGACAGCCGGTGTCGATTATTACAATAAGACTAATACCAATACTATCTTAGATGTAAAACCCGTATCAAATTCTCAGTTTAAAGGCAACTACCTAGCTCATGGTGCAGAAGTGAACAACAAAGGGATAGAATTAAATCTTGGATGGAAAGATAGGTTGGCTAACGGTTTTACTTACGAAATCAGTGCCAACTACTCACACAATACCAACAAGGTAGTTAATGTAAAACCCGCATATGATGGTGATACCGGTGGTAGCTTAGGAAACGGGCAAATCACGAAACAACTGAGAGAAAATCAACCTATTTATGCATGGTGGATGTGGGAAACTGATGGAGTATGGCAAAATCAAGCAGAGATAAATAATCCTGCCAACGCAAAGTATGGATCACCTGCTCCCGGTCACTTGAGATACAAAGATCAAAATGGTGATGGAGTGATTGATGACAAGGACAAAAAATACTTAGGATCGTACCTACCCACAGTTAACTATGGTATACATATAGGATTGGGATACAAGCAGTTTGATTTCAGCCTAGACGGATATGGAGTATATGGTAATAAAATATACAATGCATTGAAGGGTGTTAGAATAAATGGTGGCGAAAACATTGCTTATGATACATATAAAGATCGTTGGACGGGTGACGGGACATCAAATACAAATCCCGGAGCTAACCATGACTCGAATGCTTCGAGCTACTATTTGGAAAGTGGATCATTCTTCCGTATCAATAACCTTACGTTGGGATACACGCTTAACAATGCTCTATTCAAGGGATCTAATTTGAGATTCTATTTCACGGCTCAAAATCCATTAATTTTCACAAACTACTCCGGATTTTCACCTGAGCTTTCGGGATATTCGAGTGACCCTAATGCAGCAAATGTTGGTAGTCCAAAAGAAACAGCGGGTATAGAAACGGCGGCATATCCTACAACTCGTAATTTCATATTTGGTCTTAATCTTTCGTTCTAATCAATTAAGTAAAAGTAAAAAATCATGAGAAAAATATATATAAATATTATAGCTGCAACATCAATACTGTTACTTACGACAGCATGTAGCAATTTTTTAGATGTGCCATCGGAGGAAAATGTAGATGCAAAAGACAGTCCTACAGTGTATGAACCCGAGGATTTTGTAAATGGTACATATGGTATGTTTACCGACTGGGATTATGCATTTGCTTATTTGGGAATTACTGAAATTATTTCGGATAATGCCGACAAAGGGAGTTCTACCGACGATACAGGGGGGGACAAACATATACTTGATGGTCTCACATACACCAGTACATCGAGTTCTATTAAAGACATGTGGACACGTTGGTATAAGGCGATAGGTCGTGCAACACAAGCCATTGAGTACACCGAAAAATTTGGTCTTACTGATGCGGCTTACAAAAATAGATTGATTGGCGAAGCCAAGTTTTTGCGTGCACTCAACTACTTCTTCTTAGTGAGAGGATGGGGAGACGTAACCATACAAGGCAAAGACGATGTAAACAGAGCCCCCAAAGCAGAGGTTTACGCATACATCGAGAAAGACCTGTTGGACGCAATACAAGTACTGCCCAAAAAGAGTGAGTACCCATCCAAAGATTTAGGACGTGCAACCAAAGGTGCTGCACAAGGTTTGTTATCTAAAGTATATTTGTACCAAGGCAAATGGCAAGAAGCATACGACATGGCTACCACAGTTATAGGTTCGGGACAATATCAATTAGAATCTGATTACGCTGCCCTTTGGAGAGCTTCTACTAAAAATGGTGTAGAATCGTTATTTGAGTTCCAAAGTAGAGGAGACTCTCCAGCATTAGGTACAAGACAATATTCGCAAACACAAGGTGCTCGCGGAGATACCGGATGGGGATGGGGATTCAATACTCCCTCCGCAGGTTTATTAGCAGATTTCAACGACTCGGGCGATATGGTTCGTCGCAACGGAACCATTATTTTCAGAAATTCAACCCTTTGGGATGGACGTGTAGTAGGTTCAACCGAGAACCCCATGTACAACCTGAAAGCTTACTCGAGTGCAGCACCCGGAGCTACATATAGCGATAAAAATATCAGATACTTGCGTTTAGGCGAAATCTACTTGATACAAGCAGAAGCTGCCAACGAGTTGGGTAAAACCGCCGAGGCTTTAACTGCTGTGAACCAAATCAGGACTAGAGCACATCTTACCGGCATTACCCTAACCGCCAAAGACGACTTACGCAAAGCCATCTGGCACGAACGTCGCTTGGAGCTGGCATTTGAGCACGACCGTTGGTTCGACTTAGTTCGTACAGGACAAGCCAAAGCTGCTATGGCTCTTGATGGCAAAACATTTGTAGAAGGAAAACATGAATTGTTCCCTATTCCTAATCAACAGTTGATCGAAACACCGGCAATGAAGCAAAACCCTAACTGGTAAGGGCAGGCAGCTAATTATAAGTTTTTAAAATAAAAGCTGCCGGGAATTTGAATTTTTATTCATATTCTTGGCAGCTTAAAAATAAAAAAATATGAAAAAAGTATTTGTAGGCATCTGCTTTCTTCTCTCATTGGGAGTTGTCGCACAGACCAAGCCGGCGAGAGATCCAAAAATGGACAGCTTCATCAACAATCTGATGAGTAAAATGACCCTCGAAGAGAAAATCGGTCAGCTCAACTTACCCGGTGCCGGAGACATTACCACCGGTCAGGCTAAAAGTAGCGATAGTGCCACTAAGATCAAAAAAGGTCAGGTCGGAGGTGTATTTAACATCAAAGGTGTCGATAAAATACGTGATGTACAACGCATAGCCGTAGAAGAAAGCCGTCTGAAAATCCCTTTGATTTTTGGTATGGATGTTATTCACGGATACGAAACCGTTTTTCCTATTCCATTGGGATTGGCTGCAACCTGGGATATGAAAGCGATAGAACAATCAGCTCGTATTGCAGCAACAGAAGCCAGTGCCGACGGTATATTCTGGACATTCAGCCCGATGGTAGATATTTCGCGTGATCCACGTTGGGGACGAGTGTCGGAAGGAAACGGCGAAGACCCTTATTTGGGTGGACAGATTGCAAAAGCCATGGTTCGTGGTTATCAAGGAGACAATACCTATTCTGATAATACACACATTATGTCGTGTGTAAAACACTATGCCCTATATGGTGCAGGTGAAGCTGGACGCGACTACAACACGGTTGACATGAGCCGCCAACGGATGATGAACGAATATATGTACCCATACAAAGCAGCTGTAGAAGCAGGTGTAGGCAGTGTTATGGCTTCGTTCAACGAAGTAGACGGTGTACCCGCTACTGCCAACAAATGGCTGATGACAGATTTGCTTCGTAAACAATGGGGCTTTAACGGATTTGTAGTGACCGACTATACCGGAATCAGCGAAATGATAGAACATGGTATCGGCGATTTACAAGAAGTGTCGGCTCGTGCCCTCAAAGCAGGAGTAGATATGGATATGGTTGCCGAAGGATTTGCAAGCACTTTAACAAAATCACTAAAAGAAAGCAAAGTATCACAAGCCGATATAGATCAGGCTTGTCGTCGTATATTGGAAGCGAAATACAAATTGGGCTTGTTTCAAAATCCATATAAATACATGGATCCGAAACGTGCTAAAAATGAAATTTATACAGATGCAAATCGTGACATAGCACGTAAAATAGCTTCTGAAAGTTTCGTGTTGTTGAAAAACCAAGGCAATGTATTGCCTCTTAAAAAACAAGGTAAAATAGCCATAGTAGGTCCATTAGGTAACACTCGCTCTAACATGCCCGGAACATGGAGTGTAGCCGCTAAGATGGATGTACCTCAAACCCTTATCGAGGGCATGCAGGCTGTTGGCGGTAAAGACGTAAAAGTAGTATATGCCAAGGGTAGCAATCTTACAGCAGACGCTAAGCTGGAAGCTGATGCAACCATGTTTGGACGTACCTTGAACAGAGACGACCGTACCAAAGGACAATTGTTGAACGAAGCTCTTGAAACAGCAAAAGATGCCGACGTAATTGTAGCTGCATTGGGTGAATCATCCGAATTTAGTGGAGAATCTAGTAGCCGTACCGATATAGGTATACCTGATGTACAAAAAGAATTACTTGCTGAACTCTTAAAAACAGGTAAACCTGTAGTATTGGTTCTTTTCACAGGTCGTCCATTGACACTTACTTGGGAAAATGCAAACGTACCAGCCATCCTCAATGTATGGTTTGGTGGTAGCGAAGCTGCCCCTGCAATTGCAGACGTAGTCTTTGGTGATGTTAATCCAAGCGGTAAATTGGCAGCAACCTTCCCTCAAAACGTAGGTCAAATACCTCTTTATTACAATCATAAAAATACAGGTCGCCCATTGGCAGAAGGCAAATGGTTCGAAAAATTCCGCAGCAATTATATGGATGTTAGCAACGATCCTCTCTATCCTTTCGGATACGGATTGAGCTATACTCAATTTACGTACGGAGACATTGCTCTCAGCTCAACTAAATTAGATAAAAACGGAGAACTTACTGCCAGCATCGCCATAACAAATAGCGGAAAGTATGCAGGCAAAGAAGTTGCTCAGTTATACATTCGCGATTTAGTAGGCAGCGTAACACGCCCCGTTAAAGAGCTGAAAGGATTCGAAAAGGTAGAATTAAAGGCAGGAGAAACCAAAACAATAAGTTTTAAAATTACTCCCGAAATGCTTAAATTTTACAATTACGATTTAGCATATGTCTTCGAACCGGGAGATTTTGATGTAATGATCGGTGGTAATAGCAAAGATGTTAAAACAGCCCGATTCACTCTGAACTAAATATATTCCAAGTTCTATAATGCCAAGTGAAAGGAGTTGTCAGAACACGCATTCAGGCAATCTCTTTCTATTTTAAAAGACAGGTTAACTTATTAAAATATTTATTTTATGAAAAAGGTATATGCCCCATTTCTAATACTTAGTCTGTTATTGACTTTTACAAATTGTAAAAGCTCCAACAGCGACACAGACATTATTCCCGAACCACCGGTAAAAGCCGAAATAACCGACGAAGCACTGTTAGACAGTGTTCAGCACCGTACGTTCAATTACTTTTGGGATGGTGCAGAACCAACCAGTGGAATGGCTCGCGAACGCTATCATGTAGATGGCGAATATCCTCAAAACGACCAAAATGTAGTAACCTCAGGAGGTAGCGGATTTGGTATCATGGCAATAATTGCAGGTATAGACCGTGGATATGTTACTCGTGACCAAGGGTTAGCCAGGATGGACAAAATTGTAACGTTCTTGGAAAAAGCCGATAGCTTTCACGGAGTATTTCCTCATTGGTGGTATGGCGAAACCGGTAAAGTAAGAGGTTTCAGTGATAAAGACAATGGAGGCGATTTAGTAGAAACATCGTTTCTGATGCAAGGTCTACTTGCCGCTCACCAATACTATGTAAACGGATCGGATGCCGAAAAAGCAGTAGCTGCCCGTATCGATAAACTGTGGAGAGCCGTAGATTGGAACTGGCACCGTAACGGACAAAATGTATTATATTGGCACTGGAGCCCCGATCACTCATGGGAGATGAACTTTGCCATTCGTGGGTTCAATGAATGTTTAATTACTTATGTACTTGCCGCCTGTTCGCCTACTCACGGAGTACCTGCCGAAGTGTATCACGAAGGATGGGCTGAAAGTGGTGCTATAAAAGGTGCTCATACTGTACAGGGTATCACATTGGACTTCCGTTATCAAGGTACTGAAGCCGGTCCTCTGTTTTGGACACATTATTCTTTCTTAGGATTAAATCCTACCAATTTGAAGGATATGTACAGTCCTAACTATTTCAACGAAATGAAGAATTACACTTTGGTAAACCGCAAGTATTGTATCAGTAATCCTAAACAATTTAGAGGATACGGCGAGAATGCTTGGGGACTGACTGCCAGCTATTCGGTAAAAGGGTATGCGGCTCACGAACCTTCCGAAAGAGGAGATCTTGGAGTAATAAGCCCTACAGCTGCCCTTTCGTCTATTGTATATACACCTCAAGAGTCGATGAAAGTGATGCGTCACCTTTATTCCATGGGCGACAAAATGTGGGGTAAATACGGCTTCTATGATGCTTACAGCGAAACCGATAATTGGTATCCTCGCCGCTACTTGGCAATTGACCAAGGACCTATTGCTGTTATGATCGAAAACTACCGTTCGCAATTACTTTGGAAGTTGTTTATGAGCCACCCCGACGTGCAAAACGGGTTGAGAAAATTAGACTTCGAAAGTCCTTCTTTAAAACCTTAAGTTAAAAATACAATAGAGAGCTTGTTTCAAAGAACAGGCTCTCCGTATTTACAATTTATCTAATAAAAACAATATGAAAATATTAAAATACGCCATACTATCTATGCTTTGCATTTGGGGGGCAAATGCCTATGCACAGCAAAAAACATATTGTAACCCTATAAATATCGATTACGGCTATTGCCCCATCCCTAACTTTACCGAATGGGGTAAGCACCGCACATCTGCCGACCCTGTTATTGTTAATTACAAAGGAGACTACTATCTTTTTGGCACTAACCAAAGCGGATATTGGTGGAGCAGCGATATGTTGAACTGGAACTTTGTTTCGCGTTCATTTCTTACCGAAGAATCAATCGAAAAAACAGTAAATAAGTGGGACGACCTTTGTGCTCCTGCTGCATGGACAATGGGAGACACCTTAGTTGTTTTCGGATCTACCTACTCCAGCACATTCCCAATATGGATCAGTACCGATCCTAAAGGTAACAAATGGGAAAAAGCGGTTGAACATTTCGAAATCGGAGGATGGGATCCAGCCTTTTTTACCGACGACGATGGTAAGTTGTATATGTACAACGGTAGCAGTAATGTATATCCATTGTATGGTATAGAATTAAATCGAAAAACATTTCAACCTATCGGAACACGCAAAGAGTTGCTATTAACCGATGGAGACAAAATCGGGTGGCATCGTTTTGGCGAACATATGGATAATACGTTCCTTAAACCATTTATGGAAGGTGCGTGGATGACCAAACATGGTGGTAAATACTATTTGCAGTGGGGAGGTCCCGGAACAGAGTTCAGCCATTATGCCGACGGATATGCCGTAAGCGACAGCCCTCTCGGATTTTTTGAGCATGCCTCTTTACCATTGAGTATGAAGGCAGGAGGTTTTATACGTGGAGCCGGACATGGTGCTACCTTTCAGGATCGTTGGAACAATTACTGGCATACATCAACCATGGTTATCAATGTCAAAAATAATTTCGAACGCCGTATCGGTATATGGGCTGCCGGATTCGACAGCGAGGGCAACATGTATTGTAACACTACATTTGGAGATTATCCACATTGTATACCCACAGGGGAGGCAGACCATCTGAAAAGCCAGTTTACAGGATGGATGCTTTTGAACTATAACAAACCGGTACAGGTATCTACAACGTTAGGTACACATTATGCCAATAATATTGTAGACGAAGACATCAAAACTTATTGGAGTGCCAAAACTGCCGATAAGGGCGAATGGCTGATATCTGATTTGGGCGAAATTTCTACTGTTTATGCACTACAAATAAACTATGCAGATCAGGATGTTGAATTTATGGGTAAAACTTTAGGTA
This sequence comes from Dysgonomonas sp., assembly GCA_031546965.1. Classification (GTDB taxonomy): domain Bacteria; phylum Bacteroidota; class Bacteroidia; order Bacteroidales; family Dysgonomonadaceae; genus Dysgonomonas_A. The sequence continues at coordinate 36,693 of JAVBJR010000595.1, read as the reverse complement.
AATGTCATCAATATACAGTATATTCGTCTTTGGATGGCAAAAAATGGGATGTACTGATCGATAAGAGCAACAACAAAAAAGATGTTCCTCACGATTATGTAGAATTGGAGAAGCCTGTAAAAGCCCGTTACTTGAAACTCGAAAATATTCATATGCCAACAGGTAAATTTGCCATTTCGGGATTCCGTGCATTCGGATTCGGAGCAGGCGAAAAACCATCGCCCGTTAAACAATTCATCGTATTGCGTACCGAAACCGATAAACGCAGTGCATGGATGAAATGGGAACCTGTAGAAAATGCCTATGCCTACAATATTTATATAGGTATAGAACCCGATAAATTATACAGCAGCGTAATGGTTCACAATGTGAATGAATATTATTACAAGGGAATGGATAAAACCAAACCTTACTACTTTGCCATTGAAGCCATCAACGAAAACGGTACTTCTACTTGGACAAGAGGAGAAGCCCGGTAAATAGTTATAAGTTACAAGACTTGGTAACTTGTAACTCGTAACTCATAAACAACATATGAAAACTAAATTATTAAATGTATTCTTGTTTTTCTGTTCAACGCTTACTTACGCACAGTTTGAGCGTGCCGATTACTTGATTAATGGCAATAACTTACCCTATCGGGTTATGTTTCCCGCAAATTATGATGAAACCAAGCAATATCCGTTAGTGGTATTTTTGCATGGTTCGGGCGAACGTGGCGATGATAATGAAAAGCAGTTAATCAATGGTAAAGATTTTTTGATCGATAATTTTCAATCAGAATGTCCCGCAATAGTAATTGTACCCCAGTGTCCGGCAAATACATCTTGGAGCAATTTGGAGAAAAATACCGTGAACAACAAAACTACGTTTGCATTCGTGGTATCGGACAAAGCCACTCCGGCTATGGAAACTCTAATCTTTTTGATTTCGGATTGGCTAAACTCAGGAAAAGTAAACCGCAGTCAAGTATACGTAGGAGGTCTATCGATGGGAGGTATGGGTACATACGAACTATTGTGGCGTATGCCCAATACTTTTGCAGCAGCTTTCCCTATATGTGGAGGTGGGGATATCTCTAAAGTACAATATTATACCAAAAATACAGCCGTTTGGATATTTCATGGGGCAGCAGACGATATAGTTCCGGTACAACTTTCGCAACAAATGTACGAGGCACTCAAATCGGCAGGAAACGAGGTGAAATATACTGAATATCCGGGTGTCAATCACGGTAGTTGGGTAAATGCCTTTCAGGATAAAGATCTAGTTCCGTGGCTTATGAGCCACAAAAAATAGTTTTTTCATAGAAAATTAGTTAGAGAGAGAGTCTTTGGGGAGTGATCTTCGAAGACTCTTTTTTTTATTTGTACATTTGCCAATCGGTGTAGGGGCGTATAATTATACACCCTTAAAAAAAATGATAATTTTATAAACGGGCGTATGCAATACGCCCCTACAGAGTTACAAAATGCTTATTTACAAAGAAGAAAATACGAACTACAAATGGGGAATCTGGCAAATGGCAGAAAGTCCCGAAGTACTATTATCTCAACTCGTCAATAAGCAAGAATTGGAAGAGTTTATACAAAGTACAACTTCGCCTGCTCGAATTTTGGAACGAATTGTTGTACGGGTGCTTCTAAAAACACTCTTGGGTGAAGAAAAAATAATAAACTATTATCCTAACGGAAAACCGTATTTAGAAGATCAATCGATAAATATTTCGATATCCCACACTAGAGATTATGTGGCTGTTATAGTATCGCAATCTCCCTCGTTGGGTATTGATATAGAATACATTTCGGACAGGGTGCAACGTGTCCGATCCCGATTTGTATCCGACAGGGAATATATTGATCCCGAAAATGAGATTCTACACTTATTACTCCATTGGTCGGGCAAAGAAACCATGTATAAAGCATTGAGCAGAGAAAACATAGATCTGAAAGAACACTTTCATATCAAGAAGTTTATACCTCAACAAAAAGGTTTTTTTGAAGCATCAGAAACTTTTACCGAAGACAATCTTCAATTTAAAATTCAATATATTGTAACCGACGATTATGTGGTAACTTATACGCTGTAGGGGTTGGGCTCTGCCCCTATATTGGGTCAATAAAACAACAAACCCTCTTTTAGTTAAAAGAGGGTTTGCTTTATTTGGATAAGATATTTTTACCTTTAGGCTTTCTTTATATTATTAGCCAATACACCCATTTTGCTGAAAATAGCTCCGATTTTATCCAAAGCAATGTCAACCTGTTCTTTGGTGTGAGTTGCCATCAACGAGAATCGTATAAGTGTATCGTTAGGAGCAACAGCCGGAGATACTACCGGATTTACAAATATACCTTCTTCGAACAAAGTGCGGGTAATAATAAATGTTTTCTCATTATCACGTACATACAAAGGTATAATTGGACTATTGGTATGTCCTATCTCGCATCCCAATTGGCGGAATCCTTCCAATGCGTAGTTAGTAATTTTCCATAAATTTTCTACACGGTCGGGCTCACTTATCAACACATCAAGTGCAGCACTTGCGGCAGCGGTTGCTCCGGGAGTTATACTGGCACTGAATATATAAGGGCGTGAGTTGTGACGAAGATAATCGATGGTAGCTTCTTCTGCGGCAATAAAACCACCGATAGAGGCTAGCGATTTACTGAAAGTACCCATGATAAGATCCATGTCATCGGTCAAGCCGTAATAATCGTGAACTCCCTTTCCGTTAAAGTTACGACCGAATACTCCCAAACTGTGAGCTTCGTCGATCATAATATTACCGTTGTATTTTTTTGATAGTTCAACAATCTTTGGCAGATTGGTAACATCGCCTTCCATACTGAAAACACCGTCAACAACGATCAGCTTAACCTTATCGGACTCGCATTTTTGGAGTTGTTTCTCCAAAGAATCCATGTCGTTGTGGCGAAATTTCAATTTGGTAGACAAAGATGCCCTGTTTCCTTCGATAATAGATGCGTGATCCAATTCATCCCACAGGATATAATCTTCACGACCTGTAATACAACCAACTACACCTTGGTTGACATTGAATCCGGTTGAATATACCAACGCATCTTCTTTGCCCACAAATGCAGCCAATTTTTTCTCTAATTCAACATGAATGTCTAAAGTACCATTCAGAAAACGAGAGCCTGCCATTCCTGTTCCGTATTTGCGGGTTGCAGCAATGGATGCTTCTATTACTTTGGGGTGATTAGTCAATCCAAGATAGGCATTTGAGCCAAACATCAAAACTTTTCTACCGTTGATAACCACTTCGGTGTCTTGATCACTCTGAATTTCTCTGAAATAAGGATAGATACCTGCTGCGCGAGCGTTCCTGGCAGCATCGTATCGATATAACTTATCGCTTAATAGGCTCATATATAACTTTATAATAAATAGGAATATTAATTATAACTACTTTTTGGAGTTCATCCCTCCGAAAAAAGCAGGCTGCAAAAATAGCTAAAAAAAATTAAAGAAACGATTTTGGAAAGGATATTTTGCGGAATAGCCTATTTCTTCAATTAAAATACCCGAATTTAATTTTCTTTAATGAAATACTAAAATGCAAAGCCACAATGTGTATTTCTTTTATTAAATTTGCATGTTTAATTATATTCGGTGAGAAGTATCACAGAATTATGATGCTTCGAGCATCAATAAAAAGTAAATGGCAAAAAGAAAAGATAAGAAGCGACATAGTTTTTGGAAACGGCTGCATTTTAAGTACCGTTTGTCTGTCTTAAATGAGAATACACTCGAAGAAGTGTGGAAGCTTCGTGTTTCAATGTTTTACGGAATCATGTTGTATTTGGCGTCTTTTTTATTCTTGATGTTTATTGCCTCCATCATCATAATAAAAACACCTCTTCGCAATTACTTGCCCGGTTATTTGGACTCCGAAGTTAGAGAAGAGGCTATACGTGCCGCCATTCAGGTCGATTCGTTAGAACGTCAACAAGGTTACCACTTGGCGTATATGGATAACATAAAAGATATTTTTGCCGGAAAGGTACAACCCGATTCCGAAAACAAAGTAGATACCGTTACCATATCTGATACCGACAAATCGTTGCAAAGCACCGACAAAGAGCGCAAATACAGAGAAGAATACGAAGAAGCCGAAAAATATAACCTCTCTACCATATCTACCTCCGATGCAACACCTACCGAAGGCGTTACGTTTTTCCGTCCTGCAAAAGGGATAATTTCAGGGAAATTTAATCTGTCACTGGGTAATTACGGAGTAGAGATTGTGCCGGCAGAAGAGACTGTAGTAGCCACCCTCGAAGGTTCTGTTGTTTTTGCAGGCTATGCCGATAACGGGTATATGCTTCAACTTCAACACAAAAACGGATTTATATCTGTTTACAGAGGGGTGTCGATGGTATTGAAAAAAACAGGAGACAAAGTACGTACCGGAGAGGCTATTGCATTGGTTGGCAGTGGAAAAGACAATACGGATAAAAAAACATTACAATTCGAGCTTTGGTATAAGGGCAACCCTATCAATCCCGAATTATATATATCATTCTAAAAAATAGATGAAACGTAAACTTGCCATATTAGGGTCAACAGGATCTATAGGAACACAGGCGTTAGATGTGGTTAGAGAGCATTCCGACAAATTTGAGGTATATGCCATCACTGCAAATAACAGCTTGGATTTGCTGGTGAAACAAGCCCGCGAATTTCAGCCTGAGGTAGTGGTGATTGCCAATGAAGATAAGTACCAAGCCTTGAAAGATGCGTTGGCAGATTTACCGATAAAGGTGTGGGCAGGCATGGATTCTATTGTGCAGGTAGTTGAGAGCGAACCCATAGATATAGTTCTTACCGCAATGGTGGGTTATGCCGGATTGGCACCTACAATAAGTGCCATCAAAGCAAAAAAGCCCATTGCACTAGCCAATAAAGAGACATTGGTAGTTGCCGGCGAATTGATAACCGAGTTGGCTCTCGAAAATAAAGTGCCTATCTTGCCTGTCGATTCAGAACATTCGGCTATCTTTCAATGTTTAAACGGCGAATGTAGCCCCATCGAAAAAATATTGCTGACTGCATCCGGTGGTCCATTCCGCAAATTGAGTAAAGACGAATTGCGAAAGGTGACTAAGCATCAGGCTCTTAAACACCCCAATTGGGATATGGGAGCCAAAATAACGATTGATTCAGCCACATTAATGAATAAAGGTTTCGAGATGATAGAAGCCAAATGGCTGTTTGGGCTTACCCCCAATCAAGTAGAGGTGGTGGTGCATCCGCAATCTATTATTCATTCGATGGTGCAGTTTGAGGATTCTTCCATTATCGCACAAATGGGATTGCCCGATATGCATTTACCCATTCAGTATGCGTTTGCTTACCCCAATCGATTAAAATCTAATTTCGAGCGGTTGGATATATTCAAGCTGGGAACAATGACATTTGAGAAGCCCGATACAGATCGTTTCCGTAACCTGGCATTTGCTTTTGAAGCAGCCAATAAAGGAGGAAATATGCCTTGTATCGTAAATGCTGCTAACGAAATAGTAGTAGATGCTTTTTTGAAAGAAAAAATAGGCTTTCTCGAAATGAGCGATATCATCGAGAAAACCATGCAAAAGGCATCGTTTATACAAAAACCAACGTACGACGATTACGTACTGTCGAATACCGAAGCCCGTGAAGTTGCCGCCGCTTTGGTTAATTGAGGTACAAAGAAAAATATAAAAGAAAAACAGATCAACGATCTTAAATTATTTATCTAAAACAGACTAATGGAAACATTTTTCATAAAAGCGTTACAATTAATATTAAGTTTATCAATATTGGTTATTGTCCATGAGTTCGGACACTTCTTTTTTGCCCGTGTGTTTAAAATAAAGGTAGAGAAGTTTTACCTCTTTTTTGATGTAGGTTTTTCTTTATTCAAGTTCAAACCCAAAAATAGCGATACCGAATACGGCATCGGTTGGTTGCCCTTAGGCGGATATGTGAAAATCGCCGGAATGATGGACGAATCGATGGATAAAGAGCAGTTGCAAAAACCCGAACAACCTTGGGAGTTCAGATCTAAACCTACCTGGCAACGCCTGCTAGTGATGATTGGCGGCGTGCTGTTTAACGTTATTTTAGCGATATTCATTTATTCGATGATTCTTTTTGCTTGGGGTGATTCTTATATCCCTTTCAAAGATGTAAGCCGTGGGATGGAATTCAGTCAGGTTGCAAAAGATGCCGGTTTTCAAGATGGTGACAAAATTATAAGTGCCGATGGCAAGGAGTTGAAATATCACATGGATAAAACATTGGATATAAATACTCTGATGAAGTTTGCAAATGCCAAGGAAGTAATTGTTGAACGCAACGGAGAGCGTAAAACGATAGCAATGCCCGAAGATTTTGTCAATAAAATGATAGGTTCTGGGTTAGGGGCTTACGAAATAAAGCGTCCTCCTGTTATTGATAGTATTTTGGTCGGAAGTGAAGCCCAAAAGAATGGCTTGCTTAAAGGAGATAGTGTCATTTCTATCAATGACAAAAAGGTGAATTCTTTTTCGGGAATAAGCAATGCCATTCGCGAAAATCTCAATTCGAAGATTAAAGTTGGCTATTATAGAGGCGATTCTTTATATACTGCAACTGCTAATATTGATAGTACTGGTCTTCTAGGTTTTACAGTGGCTCCTCTGACCGTGAAGCATGACAAGGTTAGTTTTTTTGCTGCATTTCCTGCCGGATTGAATTTGGCAAAAGATACTATGCTAGGATACATTGCCCAGTTTAGATTTGTGTTTACAAAAGTAGGTATAACAAATTTGAGCGGATTTGCCGGTATCGGCAGTATGTTTCCCCCTACTTGGGACTGGCAAGCATTCTGGTTTATGACCGCATTCCTGTCTATAATTCTTGCCGTGATGAATATCTTACCGATCCCTATGCTCGATGGAGGACACGTGATGTTCTTACTCTATGAGATGATTACTCGCCGGAAGCCCAACGAGAAATTCCAAGAATACGCTCAAATTGGAGGTATGGTACTTATTTTCGGTTTATTGATTTATGCAAACGGAAATGATATCTTTAAAGCGATATCCTCTTACTTCATTAAATAATCTGTTATGAAAGTTACAGACTTAATAGAAAATAATGGAAAAACTGCTTTCTCTTTTGAAATATTGCCCCCACTAAAAGGCAATAGCATTCAGAAAGCATACAATATAATAGATAAGCTGATTGAGTTTGACCCTAAGTATATAAATATCACTACGCATCACAGCGAAAATATATACAAGGAGATGCCCGATGGTACAGTCACCAAGGTAAACGTCAGAAAACGTCCCGGTACAGTAGCAATTGCAGCTTCTATACAGAACAAATATAATATTACTGCCATCCCTCACATGATCTGTAAAGGATTTACAAAGGAAGAAACAGAATACGCTCTGATTGATCTCAACTTTTTGGGTATTCACAACCTCCTTCTTTTGAGAGGCGATGCTCATAAGCTCGAATCCGATCAATTGGCAGGTAATATGAATCAATATGCGACCGATTTGCAAATGCAGGTCAATCGGTTTAACGAAGGCATAACCGCCGATGGAGGTGCTTTTGAGCGTTTCGAAACTCCGTTTTCTTACGGCATGGCATGCTATCCCGAGAAGCACGAAGAAGCACCCAATTTAGAATCGGATATCTATTATCTGAAAATGAAGCAGGAGCAGGGAGCCGAGTATTTTGTGACTCAAATGTTTTTTGACAACAGCAAATACTTCTCGTTTGTAGAACGCTGTAGAGCCGAAGGCATTACCATCCCGATTATTCCCGGCATAAAACCGATCTATAAGACCGATCATCTGACTATTTTACCCAAGATATTCAGATCAGATATTCCTCAAGAACTAGCTTCCGAATTGAGAAAATGTCAATCGGATGCTCAAGCAAAGGAGGTAGGCATAGAGTGGGGTATTAAGCAATGCAAAGAGCTGATTCAATACGGAGTACCCAGTATACATTTTTACGCACTGATGGCTACCGAAAGCGTACGCTGCATAGCTAAAGAAGTGTATTGATATGCCAATTAATTAATGTGCTAATATGCCAATGTAGTAATACTCTAGTTGGTAAATTGATAAATTAAATACAATCAGCAGATTGGCACATCAGTATATTGGTAAATTAAACATTACCATATTGGCAAATTTATAAATCAGCAAATTGAATAAGCAGTGTTTTTTAAAGATACAATAGGACAACAAGACGTAAAAGAGCAACTGATAAGTTCAGTAAAAAAGGGGATTATTCCTCATGCCCGACTCTTTTGCGGACCGGAAGGGGTGGGTAAATTATCTCTTGCCATTTCTTATGCCCAATATCTGAACTGTCTCGATCCCCAAGAAAATGATTCGTGCGGAAAGTGCAGTTCGTGTCTCAAATATAAAAAACTGGCGCATCCCGATTTACATTTTGTTTTTCCGGTCATCAAAAAGGATAAGAAGGAGGTTTGTGACGATTACATTAGCGAGTGGAGGGCGTTTTTAGGCGAGCAGCACTATTTCAACCTAAGCCAATGGCTGGCTCATATCGCGGCAGAGAATGCACAAGGTATGATCTATGCCAAAGAAAGTGAAGAAATTATCCGAAAACTGAGCCTCAAAATATACGAGGCAAAGTACAAAACGATGATTATTTGGCTGCCCGAAAAAATGCACGAAGCATGTGCCAATAAACTACTGAAAATCATAGAAGAACCTTATGATAAAACAGTATTTATATTGGTATCTAATACTCCCGATCAGATAATTACGACCATACAGTCGCGATGCCAACGAGTCAACATACACAATATAGCCGAAAGCGATATTATGATGGCTCTCGAATCGGACTATAATATAACGCCCGCAGATGCAGCTTCGGTAGCCCACATTGCCAATGGCAGTTACCTGAAAGCTATCGAAACCATCAGTTTGGACGAAGAACATAAGTTCTTTTTCAATCTTTTTGTGCAGATGATGAGGGCTTCTTATGCTCGCAGAATCAAAGAAATTAAATTGATTGCAACCGAAATAGCTACCGTTGGAAGAGAGAGGCAAAAGAATTTTTTAGTATATTGCCAAAGAATGATACGAGAATATTTTGTAAGTAATCTCCAACGCTCCGAAATGATATATCTAAACCAAGATGAGAACAGCTTCGGAACTCGTTTTGCTCCCTTTATTAACGAAAAAAACATAATAGACTTTACTGCCGAATTGGCTTTGGCAGAAAGGCACATCGAACAGAATGTAAACGCGAAGATGGTTTTTTTTGACTTGTGTCTCAAAATAACCATGCTTCTGAAAAGATAAATAATATCTAGTTTACAAGTTTTTAGTAAACAAGTACTAGTATACTTGTTTACCCGTCTACTTGTAAACTTTGTCAACGAATAATATAAACCCACAAAGTCAAAAAAGGGGCTTTGTTTTATTTTAAACATTATGGAACTTAATTTAAATCCCAATAGACAAAACAATCGGGTAAACGATTGTTTAGGTACGTGCAAAACACCAATCGGTTGTACCTGCAAAACAAAAGATAATAAACCGGGAGTACAGATTGATACAACAGTCAAAATGAACGGTATAGATTCTAATCTTTGTTCGTGTGGAAAAAATCCGGGAGGTCTTTGCGGTTGTAAAACAGGAGAAGGCTGCGGATGCGGCTCCAAAAAAGAGTCGGGTGCGGCTAAAAACTGTGGAAGCTGCACCAAAAAAGGAGGCTGTTGCAGTACAGGTACTCATAAACTGGAGGTTTTCGATTGGCTTTACGATATGCCCGAGTCGCAGTTAGAGACTCAAATGGTAGAGGTTCAATTCAAAAATACACGAAAGGGTTACTACCTCAACAGTAATAACCTCGATTTGTATAAAGGAGACGTTGTGGCTGTAGAGGCTACTCCCGGACATGATATCGGTGAGGTTATTCTGACCGGAAAATTGGTTCTTCTGCAAATGAAGAAAAACAATTACAGGGTACAACAAGGTGAGCAAAAACGGATCTACCGCATAGCTAAGCCGTTGGACATAGAAAAATACAACGAGGCAAAAACGTTGGAGCACGATACGATGCTTAGGGCTCGTGAGCTTGCTGAGAGTTTGAACCTGAATATGAAAATCAGCGATGTAGAATATCAAGGCGATGGAAACAAAGCTATATTCTATTATATTGCCGATGAGCGTGTTGACTTCCGTCAATTGATTAAAGTATATGCCGAACAATTTCGGGTGAAAATAGAGATGAAGCAAATCGGTGCTCGCCAAGAAGCCGGACGAGTAGGCGGAATCGGTCCTTGTGGCAGAGAATTGTGTTGTTCGAGTTCAATGGCGAACTTTGTGTCGGTATCTACATCGGCTGCCCGTTTTCAGGATATATCTTTAAATCCTCAAAAGTTGGCAGGACAGTGCGGTAAGTTGAAGTGCTGTTTAAACTACGAAGTGGATACTTACGTAGAAGCTCAGAAGAAATTGCCTTCGCGCGAAATTGTGCTTGATACAAAAGATGGGGCATTTTATCATTTCAAAACCGATATACTTTCGGGTATGATGACCTATTCTACCGACAAACATTTTGCCGCCAATCTGATAACGGTAGATAAAGACCGTGTATTTGAGGTGATGAAGATGAACAGGAATGGAAGCAAGCCCGTAAGAATAGACATTCAAAATGCCGAAGTGCAAGAGAAACCCGGAGCAATGGATATTTTGGAGGATAATATTAATCGTTTTGACAACAATACGCATAATAAGAACCGAAAGAAGAAAGTTGTAAAAGGAGGAGGACTTCCTCAAGCAGAAGCTGCTCAACAAGGTACAACACCCGAAAGAGAGCCTCGAAATGTGGCGGTAATCAATCCCGAAAACAGGGAATCTGCACCAAATCAGCAACGTAATAATAATAGAAACCGAAACAATAACAACAGGTTTAGAAACAAACCTCGGAATAATGACAATCGGAACAATCGGAATGACAATTCGCCTAAGAATGAAGCATAAATTTGTATACTCGTTAAGTATATTGATACTCGTATTTGTATGTCTCTCGTGTGAAAAACGAGAGGCATATTATCATTTTAATGAGATTGCCGGTGCCGGCTGGAGCAAGTTCGACACGGTTTATTTCGATATAGATTCTATGGCGGTAACTCCTAACGTTCGTTATGACATCACGATAGAATTGGCGAATAATGCGGATTACCCATATCAAAATATTTGGTTGTACATTCAAGATAATTTTGAGGGGAAAGGATTTACTTCCACCGAAAAGCAGTACGAACTAGCTGATAAACTGGGAAAATGGCATGGATCGGGTTTTGGTTCGCTATACCAATTATCGCTGTTGTATAAGAGAGAAGTTGTTTTTCCCAAAAAGCACAATTACCAATTGAAGATCGTTCAAGGCATGCGTGACGAACCTCTGTTGGGTCTCGAAAAAGTGGGCTTAAAGATAGTACAAACAGGAAATTAGATCTGATTTGTAATCATCTTTATAAGTCCTTCTATCCAATACGGATCGAAGTTGAGGCAGGGAACAAAGGTAAATTCTTTACCGCCGGCTTTCATAAAATTATCTCTTGCCACTATTCCTATATCATAAAGAGTTTCGAGGTTGTCGGCAGGAAAACCCGGAGTAATCGCAATAACCCTATTAGCTCCGTCGACAGGAAGTTGTTTCATGGTTTCGTTCAAATCGGGTTTTAGCCATTTTCGACCGATTGCCGATGAATATACGATTCGGTTCTTCTTGGGGTCGATATTCAATTCTTTACTTACCAATCTTACGGTTTCTTTTATCTGATACACATAGTCAAAATCTTTCCCTTTTTGCCAACCTATTTCTACATGAGTTAATGGTAGGCTGTGAAAGCTAAACACCAGTCTGTCATATCCTTTTTCTACATGAGGTCTTAAACTTTCAGCCAAAGCGTGTATATAATTAGGATCGTTATAGTAGGGTTCGATAATCTTTAATCTGAATGGATAAGACACCTTGTAAAACTGCTCGGCAATGGCTTCTACTGCTGTCTTGTAAGACGATTGGGCATATTGTGGAAAGAGTGGAAGCACTACTACTTCATGCAGTGTTTTACATTTTTCTTTTAATCTTTCTAAAGCATCGGGTATAGAAGGTAATCCATATCTCATGGCTACTTCTACGGGCATATTGGTGGCTTCTTCAATATGTTGGGCAAGTTGTGTTGTATTGTATAACAGAGGCGATTCGGCATGCTCATCATCCCAAATAAGAGAGTAATGCGATGCAGAATTAGATGCCCTTAATGGGGCTATAATTTGGGTTGCAAGAGTTGTTCTGATCCAATTGGGTACAGTCATAACCAACGGATCGGATAACATAGCACCGATAAAGAACTTTACATCTTCCCTACCTTTGGTTTTGGGACTTCCGGTATTTACAATAAGAATGCCTCTCATTTGATATTTTGATGATTACATGATTCAAATAAAATACACCTCACCCCAACCCTCTCCAAAGGAGAGGGAGCTTTTGGCTCTCCCTCTCTGTACCCTCTCTCATTTGGAGAGGGTTGGGGTGAGGTGGTGCTTATACGTACGTCTCCAATAATTGAACATAACTATTAGGAGTTATCGTAATATTTTTTGTGTTTACTGCGGGCACTAATAACGATTCGCCTTGTTTCAAATCTATAGTATTGTTGTTAGAATCTTTAATTTCGCAACTGCCTTCCATGCAGATATAAATTATAAAAGAATCTTTATCGCTATGGTTTTGAGTCTGAGGCTTGTCTAACTCCAATAGATTGGTAGTGAAATATTGACACGATTCCAATTGAACGGTTTCGTTTGGCTTGTGCGAATAATCTATTTGATAATTGTCGTACAATTTGAAATCAATTGCATCCTTTGCCAATTCGGTGTGAAGCTCTCTGCCATTACCATTTGCATCTTTGCGGTTGTAATCGTAAATGCGGTAAGTAATATTAGATGTCTGTTGAATTTCGGCAATAAATGTACCTGCACCTATGGCGTGTACACGTCCGGCAGGAAGGAAGAATGAGTCACCTTTTTTTACATCGTGTTTCGCTAAATAGTCAACAAAAGTATTGTCTTCGATACTTTTTACGTATTCGTCGGGGCTAAGGGCTTTTTCGAAACCCGAATAAAGGAAAGCACCCGGTGTTGCATTGATAACATACCACATTTCGGTTTTACCGAACGAATTATGTCTTTTCATTCCCAATTCATCATCGGGATGTACTTGTATAGATAGATTGTCTCGGGCATCAATAAATTTGATAAGGAGCGGAAATGTAGCTCCGAATCTCTCGAATACATGTTTTCCTACCAAACTTTCCTTGTATTGAGCAATCAGCTTTTGAAGATTCAAGCCTTTGAGATCTCCATTTTCGACAACTGATACATTGTTTTCTACGCCCGATATTTCCCAGCTTTCGCCTATTCCGTCTTGCTGGGGTGTTATACCTTTAAATTTACAAATATCAGATCCTCCCCAAATAATTGATTTTAGGATGGGGCTGAATTTTAGTGGATATAAATTCATGTTTGTTATATAAATTTGATTAATATCTTGTTATGATTCCATTTTTACCTTTATAACAATCTTAATAACAGACCCTTCGCCAATACAGGGTGCGTGTGCATCCTGCGGAAAGAAGATAACAAAGTTACCCGGCATCAAATCAAACTTGACAGTTGGCTTGTCCTCAAAAAATTGAATATCTTTGGTGGTGTCAAAAGGAGCAGCTTCTTTTTGTAAACCGGCTCTTTCGATCCATCCAAAACCTTCGGTTTTAGAGACAGGTATTTGTATGTCAAAATACTGATTATGAACTTCTAATTTAGCCTGTTCAGGGGTTTTTAGATTGCTTTCGCTGATGATTGCAAATATATTTTTCCCGTCAATTTCAACTTTGCCCAGTTCCAAATTTTTCATATCCAAAGATTTGATAAACTCAATTGCCTTCGGTAAAAATGGATTCAGGCTTTCATAATCCGAAATCTTTTCGATACTGTCTATTATCATGATGCTTTTTATTTAAGATTATACACAAAAGTAACAATTAAGCTTTATAATTACTATACTAGCCAAAATAATAAATGGGTCAAAGATTTTATTTTTGATAGAAATAATTTATAAAGAGGACTATTTGTTCCGATTTTATTTATGATTGTAAGTGGAGATTTTTAATTTTATGCAGAAAAAATGTTTCGAACACTTCTAGATTGAATCCTATTTACAAAACCACTATTTTTGCAAAATGATTCTAGAAAGATATGGAAGGAGTTTCTAAACTCAAAAACTCAATTAAAATTAAAAGGTATAAGTTGCATGGCAAATAAAAAAAGCAACTACAATTTAAAATTGCAATTGCTTGATTTTTAAGTAGCGGGACGGGGAATTGAACCCCGGACCTCATGATTATGAATCATGCGCTCTAACCATCTGAGCTATCCCGCCATGCCTGATTAGCGGTTGCAAAAGTATGGCAAATATTTTGTATCTACAAGCCTATTTTGAAAAAATATAAGTGTATCTTTGAAAATCTTTTTTAAGATATTGATAGCTAATACATAATGGACGTCCTGTGGGGTACAGAGGCAGGGGTATTTTAAAATAAGCCAATATTTCAATCTAAAAAAAGATAAAAAAGATTATATTTGCACGCTTAAGTCGTATTCTAAGCTATTTCTTAAGGTATATTTGCATTATTTATTATTTAGGTATGCTTATTCTACAAGAAGTTTTGGAATCTATATCACTGAAAATTAAATAGTAAAACAAAAATTGAAATAAACAAATAGTAACAAAAGTAACTTTAAAATGCAAAACAAGGGATTTGTAATAACTTTTGCCATTTTGTTGACTGTTGTTTGCTCTTTTTATCTGTCCTTTTCATTTGTGACAAGGTATTATGAAAAGCAAGCCGCAGAATACGCTAATGGCGATCTTAATGCTCAGAGTCATTATCTGGACTCTATTTCTACAGAAAAAGTATGGTTGGGATATACCCTGAAACAAGCCAGAGAAAAAGAAATAGGCTTAGGGCTTGACCTTAAAGGTGGAATGAACGTTATTCTTGAAATTGATGCAGCTGCAATATTGCGCTCATTAGCCAATCAAGAGGACGCTCAATTCAATAAAGCAATACAACAAGCTGTAGAAGAAAATCGCAAAGGTAGTAACAAGGATTTTCTTACATTATTTGTAGAAAAATACGAAGCGATAGATAAATCCGGCAAGTTAGCAATTGTATTTGGTACAAAACTCAAAAAAGATCAAATACAGCCAACAGATGATAATGCCACTGTCAAAAAAGTTCTTCAACAAGAATTACAAAGCGTAGCAGACAACTCATTCAATGTATTGCGTACACGTATCGACCGTTTTGGTGTGGTAGCTCCAAATATTCAAAAATTAGATCGCGCAGAACGTATTCTTATCGAATTGCCGGGTATTAAAGAACCCGAGCGTGTAAAGAAACTTCTACAAGGTAACTCAAACCTGGAGTTTTGGAAGACTTATAACCTTCAAGAAATACAAGGTTATTTAAGTGCAATCAATTCGAGAAGTGCCGAATTGTTGGCTGCAAAACACTCAACAAACAAAGCAGCTGTTGCCGATTCTATAACTTCAGACTCACTATCTGTGGCTGCTATTGCCGAGGTAGACACAACTTCGGTACCATTTACAAAATCATTGTCCGAATATTTTGATGGAAAATGGGGTGGCGGAGCTATTGTAGGTATGGCAGACCGAAAAGATACAGCATCTATAAATACAATTCTGCATAAAGCGAAAGATTTGTATCCTACCGATCTTAAATTCTCTTGGGGATTCAAATCTCTTGTAATAGAAGGAAAAGAAACAAACTTATACCAATTGTTTGCCCTCAAGGGCGATGGTACAAAAAGAGGTCCGGCTTTAGATGGTGATGCTATTGTATCAGCTACTGCCGATCAAGTACAAGGTCAAGGTTGGGGAGTAAGCATGCAAATGAATCCGACCGGAGCTAAACGTTGGTCTGCAATTACAGGAGCCGAAAGAGGACGTTCGATTGCGATTGTTCTTGACGGATATGTATATTCTGCACCAAACGTAAATGATCGCATCGATGGTGGAAATTCTTCTATCACAGGTAATTTCTCCGTAGAAGAAGCAAAAGACTTAGAAAACGTTCTTAAATCGGGTAAAATGCGTGCCGGTGTACGTATTGTACAAGAAGATATTGTAGGTCCTTCTTTAGGTGAAGAATCTATTCAGGCAGGACTTATTTCGTTTGTTGTTGCCATAGCAGTATTGATGCTATATATGTGCCTTGTTTATGGTTTTATACCGGGTATGATTGCCAATACAGCGTTGCTGCTCAATTTATTCTTTACGATGGGAGTGCTTGCCTCGTTCCATGCAGTACTTACATTGCCGGGTATTGCCGGTTTGGTACTTGCTTTGGCTATGGCGGTAGATGCCAACGTTCTTATCTATGAGCGAACGAAAGAAGAGTTACGTGCCGGTAAAAATGTTAAGACAGCAGTACAAGATGGTTATAAACACGCGTTTACAGCTATTTTTGACTCTAACTTAACTTCTATCATTACGGGTTTGATATTGTATAACTTTGGAACAGGAGCCATCAGAGGATTTGCGATTACCGAAATTATCGGTATCTCGGCATCGTTCTTTACTGCTATATTTATGACTCGTATCGTTTATGACTATGCTTTCTCTAAAGGTAAATTCATGAACTTGACATTCTCTACAAAACCACTTCAGAACTTCTTGATGGATACTAAGATTAACTTCTTAAATCTACATAAAAAAGCTTATATGGCTTCGTGTGGGGTAATTCTATTAGGTATTGTGTCTATATTTACTTTAGGATTGAATAGCGGTATCGATTTCACGGGAGGACGTAATTACGTAATCCGTTTCGATAAACCTGTGCACACACAAGATGTTGTAGATGCCCTCAAACCGGTATTGGGAGAAGGCGGTTCAATGGTTAGTGTTATCACTATCGGGTCGAGTAATCAAGTGAGAATTACTACCAATTATAAGATTGAAGACTCTAAAGATGAAGTAGAAGCTGAAATCAAAGCTAAAATGAATACGGCATTGAGCAGTTATATAGAACCCGGAAAAACCATTGACAACTACATCCAAAGTTCTCAAAAAGTAGGACCCAGTGTGGCAGATGATATGAAGTCGGCAGCAGTTATAGCAGTTATTATAGCTATTATCTGTATGGGATTGTATATTTTACTTCGATTTAGAGATGTTGCATTCTCTTTAGGTACAATTATTGCAGTGGCACATGATGCTGCTATTGTGATCTTTGCGTACTCATTCTTCCATATGATTATGCCATTCTCTTTGGAGATCGACCAAACGTTTATTGCTGCTATCTTAACTGTAGTAGGATTCTCTATCCACGACAAGGTTGTAATCTTCGACCGTGTACGTGAAAGAAGACGCGACTTCCCTTTAAGAGATATTGCTACCAACATTAATGACTCTCTGAATACCACTTTAACCCGTACGGTGAGTGTATCGTTGAGTGCTATCCTTGTATTGCTTTGTATATTTATACTGGGAGGCGATTCGATCAGAAGTTTTACTTTTGCAATGTTGTTGGGTATAATTTTGGGAACATATTCATCAGTATTTATTGCAACCCCAATAGCTTATGATCTTTTGAAAAGAAAAGAAGATAAATCAAAAGCTTCAAAATAAATACTTATAAATGTGTACCTCATCCTAAAATAGGTTGGCAGGTTTGTACAAAGTTAAATGTAAGTATCTAAAGACTAACTCGGTAACCGAAATTAAAGATCCGAAAACCGGCGAAGGTACCGGGCTTTTCGTAAAAGAAGGTCGACTAGTGTTAAGTGCCGACAATCCGGATATAAAATTTCAGGTTATAGGAAATCCTACTTATGTAATCAAGGAGGAAAGGGATAAAGACAGACCTCATGTGGTTAAGCGCTTCTTTACGCTAACAATGGAATATAGATATGAAGATTATACTTCTAGTTCGAGTCTTAAATTCCCTTATAGATGTAATGGTACAATGTTATTGCAACGCGATATAACCACATTGGTGCCGGATGAAGATCAAGCTATACTTTGGTAAGAAATAGATTCTATTTATAGAATAGGCTGATAGAAACAAATCTATCAGCCTATTTTTTTAAATATCGCTTATTGATAAGTGCTGCTTGAAAATATTCGCCCCATTTGGTATAGCGAAATTTGAGGCTTCCTTTCTGCCAACCGCAAAAACCAATCAGAGCCAAAACCGCAACCAAAACCGAGAGTTTAACAAGCACAAAAAATACAAGTCCGAACAATGCCGTAACCAAAAGTTGCATTATCAAAGTGAATATTGCTCCCTTGGGCTTCCCTTCGGGCATTTCAATTTTAAACACCTTGATCCAAACTTTCTGAAACAGAAGACTAAACCATATGGCTCCCAATATAAAAACGACTATCACGGCGACGGCATACCAAAGCCAGTTGATAGAACAAAACAATGAGCAACAATTAGATGAATCCATTTTAATTGAAATTTAGAAAAGTTTAAAACTCTATATTTTGTTTTTATAAAACGCAAATAGGCATAGAAAGGTTTTGAATGACAAACAAAAAGGATGATTTATATAAACCATCCTTTTCTATTATGCAATTCTACTCAATTACATGATGCCTTTTTCTCGCAGTTTTTGTTGCCATTTCCAAGCAGCAGCCATGGTGTTTTCAATTGGTTCTTTTGCAGTCCAACCTAGAACATTGTTGGCTTTTGATGGTTGAGCCCATATCTTGATGATATCTCCGGTACGGCGTCCTACTACTTTGTAGTTCAGTTTCACACCCGATACTTTTTCAAATACATTGATTAGTTCCAGTACCGATACACCGTTGCCTGTACCCAGATTAAATACTTCTACTTTATCTTGAGATTTGTCTTGCAACATTCTTTCTATGGCTATCACATGAGCCTTAGCCAGGTCTACCACATCTATAAAGTCACGTATACACGATCCGTCGGGAGTATCGTAATCGTCACCAAAAACACTCAACTCTTTGCGGATTCCCATGGCTGTTTGGGTGATAAAGGGCACTAGGTTTTGAGGAACACCGTTAGGTAATTCGCCCAGTTCGGCAGTAGGATGCGCTCCTACGGGATTAAAATAGCGCAGGATAATACTTTTGATATTTGCTCCGGAGGCTACAAAATCCTGAATAATTTCTTCATTGATTTGTTTTGTATTTCCATAAGGCGAAGCAGCCGGTTTTATGGGTGCAGTTTCGTCGATAGGATTTACGTCAGGCTCCCCATAAACAGTACATGAAGAAGAGAATACGATCCCTTTTACATTAAATTCGGGCATCACTTCCAAAAGATTGATGAGCGACACCAAATTGTTTTTGTAGTATAGCAACGGTTTCTCGACCGATTCGCCCACTGCTTTACTTGCCGCAAAATGTATGATACCACTGATAGGCGAATGTTTTTCGAAAACTTTACGCAATGCTGCCTCATCATTACAATCTATATTCTCGAATACGGGACGAGTGCCTGTAATACGCTCGATACCCCCGATGCTATCGGCTGTAGAGTTCGATAAGTTGTCTACAATAATTACCTCATATCCTGCATTTTGCAGTTCAACGGCAGTATGCGAACCAATATATCCGGTTCCGCCTGTTACCAAAATTTTTTTCTTCATTGCTATCTTATATATTGTGATTATTAAATACGAACCATATTAACTAATATCATTATTTCTCTTGGCTTGAGAATATAATCTGAAATTGTCTATATCTTCTCTAATTGCTCAATCCAGTGTCTAAAATGAGGACATTTATTCTTTAGCTCTACCATGCCAATATCTTTAGTTATTGAAACACTACACAATTTCTTGCTATAAACAGAGATGCTTTTTTCAAGTCTCTTTGATGGGGCTGTTGTTGGACTATTATTGATTTCCTCCGGGGTTGTATGGGTATTAATAATTCTCTCTAATTCCGAGAAATCAGCCTCATTCGGCATAAACTTTGTTTTTAAGACCTCTAAAGAACAAAACACTAAACTCTCAAACTCATGCAACTGAATATATGGTATAAAACGAGAGACTAAAGCTCCGTCTATATCATTTTTCATTCCTGTTTCCATGACAATAGCCTTTTGCTTATTATTAGCTGTTATAGTATTGAATTCTGGAAACTTATGATGACTATGGATCCCGTATAAATCTATAAATGTCGTAACAAAAACATCGGGTTCCGCCTTTAAATAATTCTCTATATCCAATTTTAAAGAATCCCATTTTACAATTCCACCTGCTGATTTTGCAATCAATCTAAATTCGACATCAATCTCTTTCGGTGCAAAATAAGGCTTTAAAACATCTCTGCAAAACTGAAATTCAGTATTTCCTTCACAAATAATTATCAACTTTTTCATGGATGCAAATTATTAATTAGGAAATCCTTTACTCAGAATATTCTGCCTCCACATATCTCCAATCGCATAATCATCCATCCAAACCTTTAGTTTATTTGAATCTAATCTTTCAAATAGAGATTCCCCATTGATATTATCCACAGCAATTATGTCTTCAGGGGTAAAACAGTTAACTAGCTCCACTGACTGTGTCGATATTATCGTCTGAATCTTTCTGTTAGCTACAGATTGGATAAGTCCCGATAGTTTATCTATGGCAAAGGGGTGTAAACCCAATTCAGGTTCGTCGATTACAATTACAGTTGGAGGATTAGGCTGCAAGAATAAAACAGAGAGAGCAATAAAACGCAAAGTTCCATCTGAAAAATCGGTAGCTCCATATACTGTAGAAGAATACTGGTCTTGCCATTGTAATCTAACTAATTTTTCTTCATTAGGCTCCAAGTAGAAATCTGAAAAAAATGGAGCTACACTTTGAATTGTTTCTATGATTCTTCGATATATTATGGGCTGTTTTAGCTTTATGGTATATAAAAAAGCTGCTAAATTTTCTCCTCTTTCGTATAAAAAATATACATCATTTTCAATATGACTCATTTTTGTAAAAGGAGAATTTGTACCAGTATCATGAAAATGATATTTAACAAAAGATTTAAGATATTCTTTTGTGTATATTACACGCGTAGGGTAAGCTTGATCTTTTATTGATGCCTCATCTTTTCCAGTACAAATATTGGTAGGATTTTCCATAAATGGATTACGATCATACCAGACACCTTCTTGGGTGAAAATAAAACCATCATCTCCATTCTCAATTTCGAAAGAATAGCCATTTAATCCAAATTGTATTTTGGCATATATTTTTGTTGAGATTTTACTCCCTTTGTGAAGAATTTTATCTGCCCCTCCTTTCAGCCCTATATAAGGATTAAGTTTTTGGTTATATAATCGGTTTAATAATTCAAAGAAAGAAAGAAAATTACTCTTCCCTGCACCATTTGCCCCAATCAGAACATTTATGGGCTTCAGTTCCAAGTGGAGGTCTTTTATCGACTTATATCCTTTTATATCAATATAATCCATATGTATAATTTTTTAAAACAACGAGTTTTGTTTATTGCTTTTAAGAAAATTCCGTTCCAGTTTCATTTCTATATGGGGGATATCGTCTTCGGGATAAACGTCCGAAGTTTGTATAAAACCATGACTTTCGTAAAATTTCTTCAAGTACAATTGAGCCGATATGGTTATTTTTGTTTCCCTTAATAATGATGCTTGAAGTTCTATTGCCTTTGCCATTAATTGATGTCCATAACCGTATTTGCGGTAATCGGCAGCTACAACAACCCTACCGATGGATGCTTCTTTGAAATAGTCGCCGGGCTTAAATAATCGGCAATACGCAACCAATTTTTCGCCTACATAGCCTTGCAGATGCAGAGCTTTGTAGTCTTTATTATCAGGATCTAAATAGGGGCATATTTGTTCTACTACAAATACTTCGGCACGCAAATAAAGTAAATTGTATAGCTTATAAATATCTAAATCCTTAAAATAATCTGCTTGCCATGTGATTGTATCTGCCATCCTATTTGTCTATTCAATTGACAAAAATACAGTTTTTTTTACTCTTTCAGAAATATAAATTTATTAAAACCTTTATCACTATAATTTATAAACACAATTGTGCCGTAGAGACATAATACTTGCGTTACCTTTACAATATTGTATTTTTCAGACGTATGTAATGTGTATCTACCAGGTTAAATACATCACTAAAAAACGTATCTTTGCAAGGTGATGCCCAAAAAGTACTAAATGACTGAAATAAAAAATCAATATACGCTTTCGAAAGACGAAAGGCTTTATGCCGAAAAAAGAATAGAAGCTCTTTTTGCAGGTGGCAGTTCTTTTATAGCATATCCTTTGAGGGTGGTCTATATGGTTCGCGAAAACGAGGGGGAGGGAGAACAGCCAACAATCTCGATATTAACGAGTGTTTCGAAGAAGCGCTTCAAACGTGCTGTAAAAAGAAATCGGGTAAAACGCTTAATCAGAGAAGTATATAGATTGAATAAAAAAGATTTTATAGACTTTGCCACTCAATCGGGCAAATCGTTTGATATTGCATTCCTCTATTTGAAAAGCGAATTACCTACTTATGCAGAAATAGAGAAGGCAATATTGAAGACCATAAATACATTGAACGGAAAGAATCAACCGGAAACAAAAAGTGAAAGCAATTCGTAAAATACTATCTTACATAGTACTTATACCGATCTATTTTTATCGATATTGTATTTCACCGCTCAAGCCTCCCACTTGCCGCTATGCCCCCACTTGTTCGGAATATGCGGTATTGGCTGTAAAAAAATATGGACCGATAAAAGGTACTTGGTTGGCTATGAAACGTATATCACGCTGCCATCCGTGGGGTGGTCATGGGTTTGATCCTGTGCCGTGAGAGAAGCCCTACCCAACCTCCCCAAAGGGGAGGAGTTAGCTATGAAACAAATCAAATGAATGACACGCTTTTTCTATTAAGTTTTTTGTAGAATTATCGGTATCATCAAACAGTTCCAATTGTGCAATTACTTTGCCTTTCTTCTTAACCCTTTTCCACATGCCGATAATTTGTCCGTCTTTAACAATCACCGGTTTGAAGATGCCATTTATGGAAATCACTTTCTTATAATGCTCGTCTAAAACAATATGCTGCCTGTTTTTGTAGCTGACAACAAATTCGTCCCAAGCAGGTAATAAGACCAGAGAATCATCGCTATTTTTTCGTTCAGCAAAAGAATTATTAATCCAATAGGGTTGCGAGTCTATTGTTTCGATAACAAAATCGTGCTTAATCATTTCCATAGCCGCCTTTGCATCCGTAACCGTTAAGCCCGACCACCAAACAAAATCGGACAAGGTGGCAGGAGCATGGCTTGTGAAGTACTTTCGAGCCAATCTTTCTAAAGCTGTATTTCTATCGAATATTTCGGTCTTGGGTATTTTCTCTTCTAATAAATAATAAGTTTGCTTGTCGTTTTTTATCTCCCCATTGCAAACTATTCCTGCCAACTCTGCCGCAAACATCAAATGGGTCAATTGGTGTAGACTTGCCAATTCGATACCTTTACGCTTCAATGCTTCACCCAATTGAGGTCGGGTTAAATGTCCCTCCTGGCTCAATGATTGCCCGATGATATCGCATCCTTTTTCGATAGTGGCTTCGGTGAGGTTTACCGCTTTGGCGTACCCCCTCATTATCGACATCAATCGGGGAGCCGATAAACCCAGCATCCAATGAATGTCTTCTCCGGCTACTAAATGCCATGTGGGGCGCAATATATGAGTTCGTACAATCTGTCCATTATTTAAGGCATCTTCTACCAACTTATTGGTCAATAGGGGCAAACGCACTCCTAAAGCCCATTTTGCCATATTGAAATCTTGTGCTTGAATGGCTCCCATCCACGATACAACCTCTTGAGGTGTTTTGAGATCCGATCCCATCAGAAGTTGGTTGTTGAGGCGAAGATTTGCTATAAATGATGCGTTCATTAAGATAGTTGTTTTAGTGTAGAGTGGGGCAAAAGGTGTATTTTATGTCGTCATTGCGAACATACCACTAATCTTGTTTGGGGTACATACTGTTCCACCACGACGAATCGTCTTGCAACCATTTTGCAAACCAAGCATAGATAGAGTTATTCCATTCGATACGTTTTTTATAGTCCTTGATCCCGTGGTTTTCGCCTTTCACCTGAATAAATTCAACCGGCTTGCCCAATATTTTAAGGGCGGTATACATCTGCATACTTTCGCCAATTGGTACATTGGTATCATCCGTTCCGTGTAATAACAGGATAGGCGTTTTCACCTTATCAGCTTGAAAAAGTGGACTTTGTCCAACATACAATTCAGGATTATTCCACGGATAACTATTTGCGCTTGCTCCCGAGCTGTAAGTATATCCCCAATAACCTTCACCCCAATAACCGGCTATAGAGCTTATACCTGCATGAGATACTGCTGCCGTAAACAGGTCGGTTTGAGTTTGAAGATACAGGGTCATAAATCCACCATACGAAGCACCTATACATCCTATTTTATTGGTATTTACAAACGGATGATCCGTCATAAATTTTTTAGTTCCTTCTATAATATCATCAGCAGTACGTTTGCCCCACGCATTTACGTGACGAGCGGCAAATTCCTGCCCATACCCCGTTGTTCCACTCGGTTGAAGTGTATATACCACGTATCCCAACGCGGCATATACTTGCAATGGGTATGGAGACTCCAAAGCTCGAGGGGTAGGTATAGTTCCGGCATAATAATACACAATCATCGGGTATTTTTTGGAAGGGTCAAAATTAGGCGGTAGATAGTATCGCCCGTCGATGGTTGTTCCATCAGAAGCGGTAAAACTCCAGTCTTCGACTTTACCCAAATTCAAAATACTTAGCTTGTCTTTAAATGGATCGGCAACCAATGTCGAACGCTGGCTCTTGAGATCCAACGCATAAGCCCGTGTAGAATTAGAAAGGCTCACTCCGAAATAAGTGGCAGACGGACTCATATTTGCAAAAGAGATCGAACGGATTACATCTTCACTCAAAGGCAGTAGGCTGAACTGCTTTTGCTTGGGATCGTATTTGTAGATTCTTTCGTAATCTTTATCTGTTACCGAAAAATAGATCATTCCGTCCGCAGTATTCCAATACGATTTATTGATGGCAGGATTAAAATCGCGTCCTACGGCTTCTACTTTGCGGCTTGCGATGTCCATAACAAAAGCCATACCATTATAACTATTGGCTATTTGTCCGACCTTTATATTTTGTCCGATCCCCTTGAAAGCTTCTGCTGAACCACCGATAAGAACGCTTTTTCCATCGGGCGAAAATGATGCTGTATTTGCAAAGCCTTCATTTGCCCACAATGTATCTACAGCTAAAGTTTGCACATCGAGCCTGTACATAGATGTCTGAAAAAACGGGCGTACCGTTGGAGTGTATTCTGTTACCGAATATAGGAGATAACGCGAATCGTGACTAATATCGTTCAACGTGGTAGAATGTTTTCCGAATGTCAATCGCTGTTTTATTCCTAATAATAAGTCGTAACGAGACAAAAAATACCTATCACTATTGTTCGGCTGACGGCTGTCGGGACTTGTCAATAAAATAAGGTCTCCCTTTGGAGCATCGCCAACCTCCCGATCGGTATATATCAAGTATTGCTCATTGGGTGCAATTTGAAAATCACCTGTGGGAATTTTATTGGCTAGTACCTGTTCTTCCATTGTTTCGGGATCAACAACCATCAATTTTATATCGCCGCCGGTATTGTCTGTGTAATAGAGTTTATTGGATGTTGGCAACCAATCATATTTATTATTGTCTGACAGGGCAACCCGTTTATTGGTCTTCAAAGACAGAAGCTCTTTGGATGTGAACGTTTTACCATCATTTTTTGTAGTTGTGTAATTCAACAGAATGTACTGCCCATTGGGCGAAATAGAGGACGATGTTACACGTGTGCCCTCCAAAATATCTTTTATGGTGATGTTTCGTTTATTTAGAGCATCAAATGTATAATTTACAGTCGATTTTTTGTCTTCGGGTTCTATCGTTATTTTTATTCCTTCGGGGCTTTTATTGGATGCCAAACTCATATATTTGATAAGTATGGTGTATGTGCCGGGACTAGCCGGAAAATTGAGTTTTACGGTCTTAGCAGTCAACAGAGTATCTTCTATCGAGGTTTTTGAAGTCTCTTTGTTACCATTGATATAAGCTTCGAACATACTTGGAGCTGTTATTCTCAAATTGGTTTTTGCGTACTTGTCTACATTCAATCTAAAAGACAACAGATGAAACCTCGCACCTCTTTGGGCTTTGCCTACAAAAAAGTAATTAGACAAATCGGGTTTTAGTTCTTCTATAAAAGATGCCTGATCGGGAAACGATATAAATGATTCGAGAATGTCTTTATTCTCAAACTTGTTTCCTTTCATATTCACAGAATCAACCATTACAGGCTTTTCTATATCGTAGAATTTACCTGTCGAATACAATCTTTTTAAAGTGATAGTTTGCTGAGAGAATACCGCTTGGCAAACAAGCAGGCAAGTGAGGATAAAATAAAACTTAGACTTTGTCATACATACTTTTTTAGTACTGGATTACACATCGAGTTCCGATATAAGCAAATGTATAAAAAAAATAGCAGAAGTCTAAAAAGACCTCTGCTTATCACTTCAAAATTTTATGTCTATCAAGAATTTTTTGCTTTGAATGCCATTGCATAGAATCGCATTTGCTTCACCATCGAAACCAAACCGTTGGATCGGGTGGGCGAAAGATGCTCATTCAGTCCTATTTTATTTATAAAATACAGATCGGTATTTATTATTTCGTCGGGGGTATGATTTGTTAAAACTCTTATAAGCAGGGCTATAATTCCTTTTACAATTACAGCATCACTTTCGGCTTTGTAGGTAATTACACCGGCTTCGTAATCGGCTTGCAACCACACACGGCTTTGACAGCCTTGTATGAGGTTCAATTCTACTTTGTATTTTTCGTTCAGTGGTTCTAGTGAATTTCCCAATTCTATCAGATAGGCGTATTTATCCATCCAATCTTCGAATATCGAGAATTCTTCTATTATTTCGTCCTGTATGTCGTTTATTTTTGTTTGGTTCATTTTTTTATAAGTAAACTGGTAGACAAGTAAACTAGTAAACAAGAG
Organism: Dysgonomonas sp.; assembly: GCA_031546965.1. Lineage (GTDB taxonomy): Bacteria > Bacteroidota > Bacteroidia > Bacteroidales > Dysgonomonadaceae > Dysgonomonas_A. Next base: position 9,434 of record JAVBJR010000595.1, on the reverse strand, counting down.
TTGTAAACTCGTTTACTCTTTGATTATTTCTCCTTATACACTACCTCTAAAACTGTTTGTCCAACAGCTTTGAGTGTTTCTTTACTGATATTGTTCATATCATCCTTTGTGGTATGATGATACCATCCGAAGCCCGAATCAGTAGAAGAATCGGTATGAATAATATCGATGCTTGGTATGCGTAAATTTTCATTTATAGGAGCATGGTCATCAATGATGCCACCGCCCTTTTTATCTATAAAATATTTTCCGTATCCTAAATTTCGAGCTGTACCCCATACTTTTTCGACAATACCGGCAGCGTATTGTACCGATAATGCTTCTTTAAGAAAAGTAGCATCGGGTGCACCCACCATATCGAACAAAATACCAAAGCGTGCTTTGTATCCTGGTATGTGAGGATTTTTAGACCAGTATTGCGAACCCAAACACCACCAATCGCCCGAAGGAGCGTCCGTCACAAATTCGGGAGTACCATTATCCTCGGCATCAAAGAAGATGATATCAACCCCTAAATTGGGAGCTTTGGTTTGCAGTACACGGGCAATTTCGAGAAGAGCACCTACTCCACTAGCTCCGTCATTAGCACCTAATATGGGTGTATGGTGATTTTTCGCATCGGGATCTTTATCTGCAAAGGGGCGGGTATCCCAATGAGCAAACAATAGGATACGTTCTGCTTTTTCGGGGTTGAATGCTCCTATTATGTTGCGAGAATGTAGTATTGTTCCGTCATATGCTTTTAAATCGGCTTTTTGCTCTGTTACCCTTGCTCCAAAACGTGCTAATTCTTCCATCAGATAATCGCCACAAGCTTTGTGTGCATCCGAATTGGGTACACGGGGTCCAAACGCCACTTGTTTATCTACAAAATGGTATGCACTATCTGCATTGAAATCGGGTGAAACTTGCTGATAACTTTGTGTCGCAGCCGGTGTATTCGTTACAGTTTTCTGTCCGCACGAACAAGCCAACAGACTCGTCATAAAACAGGTTAAAGCAGTATATTTAAAAGTCATATTCATATTTATTAAAAGAGTTAACAAGTAGACGAGTAAACACGACCTACTTGAGAACTTGTAAACTAAAAAACTTGTAAACGTAATTTCGAACAAAGATATGTATTAATCGAATAACGGTAATTATTTATTGTGGTATTTTTTATCCTAACACACCCTCGCTAAAATAGAGAAACTACAAAAACGCCTTCTCCGGAAGAGCAGGGAGTTTTTGTAGTTCCAGCCATTTTTTTTGGGGAGTTGCTTATTCCTCTTTTCGGATAGCCTCCCTGTTATGTTATTTCTTCTTTCGGAATAGCGATATAAGCCAAAGTAAAACAACTGCGCCTACTACCGACATAATTAATACGCCAAAAATACCGCCTGTAGTAATGCCCAATAATCCGTAGATCCATCCACCTAAAACACTACCAATAAGACCTACAATGAGGTTCATTATAAATCCAAAACCATTACCTTTCATTAACCAACCGGCAATAGCCCCTGCTGCAACGCCAATAATTATTGACCAAATAATTCCGTCCATAATTCAATAAAATTTTTAAATTAACAATTATATATACATTCAATTTGTAAGAAATAGTTCGCAAGAACTGAAACAAAGATAAACAAAATTTTGTTCGATACCATCTGTTGCAGTTTAATGCAAAAAATACTTCTGATTTTACACTGTATTATTCCGTAAAGATATAATCTGTTTCTCATATATAATCAAATAATATACTATTTTTGCATCGAACTAAAATTGATACAAATGGATTTAGGAAATCTTCTGATTTTTGCAATTATAATTATTACAGCCGTTATCAGCTATATAGGTTTTAATAATAGGCAACTTTTCGACCGCTATAAGTTTAGCACTTATGCTATCCTCGAACTGAAACAATACGACAGAATGCTGACAGCTGCTTTTCTACATGCAGACTTTATGCACCTGTTGTTCAATATGATAACCTTGTACTTTTTTGCTCCTTCACTTGTTGACTATATTGGGGCTGTAAAATTTTTAATACTGTATTTAGCTGCTATTTTTGGAGGAAATCTTCTTTCGTTGTGGATGTATCGCCGCGATTCTATATATACTGCTATTGGGGCTTCGGGGGGTGTATGTGGCGTTTTGTTTGCTTCTATAGCAATGAATCCCGATCGTCTTCTAAGCTACTTCTTTATCCCTATGCCGGGATGGGTATTCGGTATATTGTATCTGGGATATTCGGTTTATGGCATGAAAAAAGCTCTAGGAAATATCGGACATGCAGCTCACCTGGGAGGTGCAGTTGTAGGCTTACTTTTAGCCATATTATTTGCACCTCAAATACTTTTGTTGCATGGTTATTATATTGCACTAATGTCGGCTCCAATCATTGCATTAGGGTACTTTGTATATAAGGAAAAATAATTTTAGTTACGAGTTACAAGTTATAAGTAAACAGGTAGAGACGCAATGCTTTGCGTCTCAGCGAAGAAGTTTCAACCAAACCTTAAAGACGTAATGCTTATGTCTCAACCTTTTTCAATCTTCCCATCCATAAAATAATAGATAATAAATGGAATAGTTTTGTTTCCGGTGCTGTTAAAAGGTTTGATTTTGGTATCTTTGTGGCTTCAAATGTTTAGGGGTCTACGTGCCTCTATCTAATTTTAAGCACATTATGAGTAAATTTTTTAAGCTAAGTTTTGGGGTTATCGTCTTGTTATTGTTGCCTTTATCGGCAATGGCACAAAACTATACCATACAAGGCAAAATTGTGGATGAAAAAACAAAAGAGTCTCTTATTGGTGTCCCCATAGGGGTAGAAGAGCAATCGGCTACGGGCGTTTTTACCGACAACGACGGAGAGTATAAAATAACATTACCCAAGGGAACTTATTCTTTGGTAGTAAGATACGTGGGTTATGAGGATAAGAGAATGAAAATATCTCTTACCAAAGACATGGTTCAAGATATATCGCTTACATCATTATCTGTCGACCTAAAAGAAGTGGTGGTATCCTCGAGACGTGCAGACGAAAATGTTGCAGCGGTACAAACCGGTGTCGAGAAAATGAGTATTCAGGAAATAAATCAGCTCCCTGTATTATTCGGTGAGCGTGATATTGTAAAAGCCATTCAATTGATGCCCGGTGTGAAATCGGCAGGCGAAGGTGGAACCGGTTTTTTTGTACGAGGAGGAAGTTCAGACCAAAATTTGGTTCTGCTCGATAATGTAGGAGTATACAATGCCTCTCACTTGATGGGGTTCTTTTCGACCTTCAATTCCGATATGGTTAGAGATGTTACTCTATATAAAGGTGCTTTGCCTTCGCAATATGGCGAGCGTTTGTCGTCGGTACTGGATGTTCAATTACGCGATGGAGATAATCAAGACTATAAGGTAAGTGGAGGATTGGGACTTATTTCTTCTAAGTTGAATGTTGAAGGACCTATCCAAAAAGGAAAATCGAGTTTCATATTGGGAGCACGACGCACCTATGCCGATGTGCTGGCACGTACATTCGGTTCGGACGATATCAAAAACACAACACTATATTTCTACGACTTAAATATGAAATTGAGCTTTGCTCTTTCCGACAAAGATCGTTTGAGTTTTACTGCTTATAACGGTCTCGATAAATTGGGCATCAAAAATGTTGTAAAAACCGATTGGGGTAATACCGTTGCAGCACTTAAGTGGAACAGGGTTATGAACCCCAAATGGAATTCGGCTACATCGTTGTTCTATAACCGTTATTCCTATAATGTAGCACTGGATATGAATATAGGGTTGAATATATCCTCTATTATAAGTGATTATGGACTGAAACAAGAATTTACGTACCTCCAAAGTCGCACTTCGACTTGGAAATATGGGCTAAATTCGACCTATCATACTCTTTCGCCCGGAAAATACGATATTGCAGAAGATAAAGGGGTCTCTAAGCACCTTAAAAATAAATACTCGTGGGAGAATGGTGTGTATGCGGCAAATACGATAAAAGCAACCGACCGCTTCGAAGTAGTATACGGATTGAGATTGTCTGCCTTCTCGGTATTAGGTCCCGGTGATTTCTATGATATGAACGATAAGCACGAAGTTGTAGATACGGTGTCTTACGCATCGGGCAAGTTTGTAAAAACATACCTCAATCTTGAGCCTCGTCTTTCGATGGCTTATAAATTGAATAATGAGTCATCGATAAAAGCAGCTTATGCACGCACTACACAGAGTATGCACTTGTTATCGAGTTCTACATTTTCTTCGCCTTACGATCGTTGGGTATCGACTTCCAACAACATAAAACCTCAAATTGGAGATCAATATACATTAGGGTATTTTCGTAATTTTGCCAATAATCTGTTCGAGTTTAGTGCCGAAGTGTACTATAAGGATATGAGGAATCAAATTGATTATAAAGATAATGCGCAAACATTCGACAACGATGACGTGGAAACCGAATTGTTGTTTGGCAAAGGTCGAGCATACGGTATTGAGTTGATGTTGAAGAAACGAGTTGGCAAACTTACCGGATGGATTGGGTATACCTTGTCGAAATCGGAGAAGCAAATTGATGGCATCAATAACAACGAATGGTACGATGCTGTACAAGACCGAACACACGATATTTCGATAGTAGGTGTTTATACTTTGAGCGATAAATGGACTCTTTCGGCTGCATGGGTATATTATACCGGAAATGCGGTTACTTACCCAAGCGGAAAATATCAGATCGATGATAAAGAAATCCTATATTATTCTGAAAGAAACGGCTACAGGGCTCCCGATTATCATCGGTTAGACTTAGGTGCCACTTGTATTTTGAAGAAAACGAAGAAATTTTATTCCGAATTAGCATTTAGTTTATACAATGCTTATGGCAGAGAAAATGCGTACATGATCGATTTCAGAACCAATGACGACGATCCTTCGAAATCAACGGCATATCAGTATTCGCTGTTTCGTTTTGTACCGTCTATTTCTTGGAATTTTAAATTCTAAGGTGCAGACCTTTTTATAACTTTGGTAAGTGCAAATATTCTTTTTTAATTTCAGATAATTATGAGTATCAATAAATATATAACAACTATTGCAGCCGTAGCGTCACTTTTTTTATTTACATCGTGTGAAAAAGAAATAGAGGTCGACCTGCATTCAGCCGATCCCCAATTGGTAATTGAAGGGCTTATCTCTCAAAATACATTGGCAACAGTGAGGCTCACCAAGTCGAAAGACTTTAACTCCGATAATGTATTTGCTCCTGTTTTGGGAGCCATTGTATCTATTTCGGACAATAACGGAAATTCTGAGATATTGCAGATCGACCCTTCAACAGGCATCTATAAGACAGTAAGCCTCAAAGGCATTCCCGGAAGTACCTACAATCTTAAAGTAAATGTCGAAGGGAAAGAATATACGGCAACATCTACAATGAGTGCCAATATTGTACCGATAGACTCAATTTCGATGCTAGATGTTACTTTGTTTGATTATCCGTTCCCCAGGGTTCATTTTAAAGATCCGACAGGGTCTAAAAACTATTATCGAGAGCTGTTGTATATAAACGGTAAACGTTCGAAACTGGATGAGGATGTTACTACTACCGACCAAAGAGAGGGTTTTGCGATAACTCGTATACTACCTGTTTTTCCAAAAAATAACAGCAATGAGGATCCCATAAAAAGAGGCGATACTATTATGATAGAACACCAATCTTTAGATAAGGGAGCATATACTTTCTTTGAGACTTTGGGCAGGATAGACGATTCGATGACCAATCCAACCAATAATATAGTGGGAGGAGCTTTGGGATATTTCAGTGCTTATACCTACGACCGCGAAGAAATAATAGCCGATTGGAAAAAATAAAGTCTGTTAATGACAAAACGATATAAGACTCAAGTTATTTTGGCAACAAAAGTCTATATTATCCTTAAAGCCTTTTATACTATTGTATGCAAAGGCTTTTGTTTCGTCTAGCTCATTTTGAGTTTGCCACAGAAGCTCTATTTGGTTAGAAGTTAGGGTTATATCTTGTAATTCGCTGCTCAACAGGCTTATTCTTGTCGGAGCAATAGCACCGGCTAAAGGAAAGGTAGCAACATCGGGCAATCCTAAATCGGGAAAATTATTGAGTAATACCTCGGCAAGTGCCGCCTCGATACCAAAATCCGATTTGAGATAATTATCTATCATATCGGTTTCGTTATCTAATTCAATTTCCTGATTGTAAGGCAGCTGATGTCCCACGAATGCAAAAATAGAGATCAAAGCATACCAATAGGCATGAGCAGAGTGTTTTCGGTAAGGTTCTCCATGTATAATGTGGCGAAGAGCTTCTTTTATCGATATATGATTTTTAGTATCTTGAGTCGCATAATTTTTAAACACCTCATTATCTTGAATTTGATCGAATAACAACGAATCGTGCGAATCAAAAATCTTTTTGATCTCTTCAATATCGGCAGCGAACGAAAAAATAGAATATCCCATAATATAACTAAAGTTTGGCGTTAAAAAAGTTTTTATTTTTTGTTAAGGAACGCAATATATGAATTATATTATTGATAATGAGTTTAATTTATGCTATTGTTCAACATATTTATAAAGCATGTTTTTGTATATTCAGGGGTAAGGCTATGTCCAATGTCATCTATTTAAGGGATGTCTCAAAAAGTAATGTTAGAACAGCGAAATAGACCTCACCCCAATCCTCTCCTACTGAGAGATCAGGGCTCATATCTTTGTAAAAAGAAAGAGAGTTCAAAGAGCTCTTAGGTCACAGGGCTAAGCACGTTAAAACGATGCAGATTGGCAGATACAAACTCTTTGAAGCCTCTTCCTTAAATTCAGAATAATATTTTGTCATAAAATGTGGGGGTGATCTCAGTATAGTCTTTCGATAGTTGTAAAAAAATGGTTTTTATAAAATAACTGACAGACAGCTTCATATAATTCATCCTGGCGTTTACAGAATCTATAGTCGAAGATGAGGTGAGACGTATGGGTATTAGAGTTTATCTTCAATAGATAATTAAAGCATTCTTTTACATAACTTTGAGATTTTAATACTCACACATGAAATACGACAAGATTCGAAAAAATCCAAAGCAATTGCTGTCATTAACAGGTTTTAGCCTATCGGAATTTGAAGCATTTTTACCCACCTTTAAACATCATTGGGATGAATATCATTCCCATTTTACCTTAAAAGGGAAGGCTCGTATACGCATTTCTTATGGACGAAAAAGCAGTCAATTACCCTGTATAAGAGATAAATTACTGTTTATTCTCTCTTACATGAAGAATAACCCGTTACAAGACTATCACTCTACCCTGTTTGATATGGCTCAACCTCAATGCAATGAATGGATACACCGTTTGTCTGATATCTTATATAAAACCTTAAAGACACTGGGCGAATTGCCCGATAGAAATCATTTAAGGATAAAATATTTGGCTGAAAAATGTACAGATGTATTGCTTGACGGGACAGAAAGACCCATAGAACGTCCTCAGGATTCTGATAGACAGAAATCATGTTATAGTGGTAAAAAAAACACATAACGTGAAAAACAATCTGCTTTGTACTGCTGATAAACGAATTTTGTGGCTTTCTAAAACCTATGAAGGTAGTATTCATGACAAGAAAATTATGGATGAGCAACCCTTGAGTTTACCTCCAAGAATTACCTTGTGGCAGGATACCGGTTTTATAGGGCATAAACCTGAAAACGTAATAGTTAAGATGCCTACAAAGAAACCTAAAGGAAAACAATTATCAGATAGTTAAAAAAAAGAAAACATGAAAATATCAAGCTTTCGTATTCTTGTCGAACACGCCATCGGTGGTATCAAAAAATGTCGCATTGTCAAAGAACGTTTCAGATGTCACAAGTTTGGATTTGATGATTTAGTCATGCTTATTGCTTGCGGTCTGCATAATTTTAGAATCTCAATATATCTGATGTTTAATCATATATAACTTTATTGATGATAAACTCTTTTAAAATTAAAAACTTTAGAACGATATTAATTGTACGAGTTTGTTTTTGTTAAGTATTTTAACTTGCCTCTTGTTTATTTTTATTAACCCATCGTCTTGCATATTAGCCAATTCTCGAGCTAAAGACGGGCGTGAAACCCCAAAATATTCAGACAATGACAATTGTGTGCGGTCTAACTCAATCTCCGTTTTATCAGGCTTAGTGAGATCCAGAAAGTACATAGCTAACTTCTGACGGATAGTTCGGAACGACATAAAATGAAGTTTTTTCGATAGCATAGAGGCATACATTGCTGATATATTGAGAAAATTGAGCAACACCTGCTCGTCTTGCTGCAGCATTTTAAGGATAGACGGTTTAGGAATCACCAAAGCCAATACATCTTCTTGAGCCGTAACCTGCACAGGAAAACGATTGTTCTTACCAAACAAAAACAATATAGCCAACGGATTAGGAGCATAAATATCCTCTACCTTTACAACTTTTGCCGAAGCATCTGCCATTTCTGCCTTTACGTATCCGTCCAGCAGTATAATCAAGCGGTTACAGGGTTCGTCCTGCATAGCTAGAACTTCGCCCTTTTCGAATGTTTTCATATCGTAACTGATATTTGCCAGCAATATCTTGATATTTTCGGCAGTAAGCCCACTGAATACGGGGCTGAGAGTCATTTTTTCAAATTTCATAATAACCGTTTTATGCACAAGACTGCAAATTACACAAAATTCAGTCAAAGAATCGAATTTATGATCATAAAATTATGAATGAAGACGAGATATAAAAAAGTTTTGAAGTATACATATGACAATATTTTCCCTTTCCAAACACCCTCTAAGGTTTCGAGAGGGGAAATTTGAAAAGAAAAATTATTGAAGTAAGCTATTGCAGCCTTTCCTTACAGAATATTATCTACCGAAGCCAAACGCATGACCTCTTCCTGCAAATGGATTACCCATGCCTGACATCCTGCTCTTTACAAGTTCTTCTCTTTCTTTAATGAATGCTTCTTTTTCTTCCAAAGACATTTTCATCCATTTTTCGCATAAAGCATCGAATGCTTCAACACTAAACTGTCTGCCTTGACCAAAGAATCCTCTTCTTTCGGATGACTCATCACCCATTGCTACCATTCTCTTGTTCATAAATTCTAATTTTTCTTGGTCAGACATTTTTAGCCACTTTTCGCGTCTATCGTCCATTCCGAAGCCGAAGCCTCTTTCGCTCATTGCCTCCATTTTTTTATTCATAAATTCTAATTTTTCTTCATCTGTCATCTTTAGCCACTTTTCGCGTCTGTCGTCCATACCGAAGCCAAAACCGCCTCTGCCGAAGCCTTCGCTCATAGCTTCTATTCTTTTATTCATAAACTCCAATTTTTCTTCGTCTGTCATTTTCATACATTTTTCGCGAAAGTCGTTCATATCGAAACCTCT
>JAVBJR010000055.1:0-4704 GCA_031546965.1 Dysgonomonas sp. | reverse complement strand
GACAAAATTTGATAAAATAATTATTATTTATTTTTCATTATTTTATAGGTCCGGTGCATTTCTGCAAGTCTATTATTAACCTGATCTACAGTACTTTGAAAGAAAGAAATAACAGAAATTTATCATTAACTAACAACAAATGGCAATAATTGATTGATGCTAAAGTTGAACCTGCTAATAAATTAATTATTTCACAGGATTAAAAATCGACCAGTAATTTAAAATGTCTAAAAAACATATTACACAATTTTCTTCTTACCATCTGTACATAAATGCATTTTTCGGAATAGCTGTTGAAATGACCTTTGTATTTTATACTTTTTTGGAAATTTGTGTGCAGGTAAATTTTTAACAAAAGTTTTAATTGAAAATAATTGAACGTTTTCACAATTAACTTCTAATATACGGAATTTGTTTTTTCAATGGTAAATGGAAATTGTGATTTTTTTAGATATTTTCAATTACTCGCAGATTTTTAAGACAAGACTTTAATTCATGAAAAACGTATGTTCATGTTCCCTATTTTAGTAAAGGAAAGATTTACTTGTGCCAAGTTATTATACTGCAGGATTAATTGCCCTGGGCCTACAAACTCAAGTTTGCAAATTAACACATATTAATTAAAGTGGTAGAACTGTGTTCTTAAGCATGGTTGCTATCAAACCTGTGAAGTAAATTTCCCTGAGTTTCTTAGGTTTTCCAGAGTGATTACACAAACTTTCAGAGTATATTTTCATCAGCAGGTCAGAACGCCGCAGATTAAATAATCATGTATGAAATATTCCTCGACTCGTATTATAATTCAAAGAAATACATATTTTATTGCAAACACTTTTCTTGATAACTTTAATTTAAAACTTTCAGGTTGCATGTTTATATGAATTTCCTGATGTTTTCCAGGTTTTGACAAAATTTTGGCAAATTTCCTGAGTATTCCTTGAATGTTTAGCTAAAATCTAAATTCCCTGAGTTTTCCAGATTTTCCCTGTTGGTAGCAATCCTGTTAATTAAGGGAAATTAGATTTTGTATAAAATGAAGAAAAGATTAACCTGCATGGTATTGAAGCATAGACATACATATATGTTACGGTCTAGGTATCGGCGCGGTCAGTTTATCGGCCGAAACACCGTAAAACGCCCATCGCGCATTAACTAAGCGTTTATTCAAATAATAACCGTGAATCTAAAAGGTTCAGAACATCGAGTTACATATTAAAATCAACTTTTCGGAAGGTACCGACAATTTCAGTAAGTTTCTCACTCTTGATACTACTGGGGCGCACAAAGAAAACAAGCGTTGAATCTGGCTGCCCGACTCGTGACGTCACGAGCCAAAAGTCGAAACGGGAGGAAATTTTGGCGCCATGCCGTTCCGCGCAACCTGGGGGAGGAGTATATAGTAACCTTGGATCAGTATTAAGGCAAGGACACAGTATACTAGACAGGACCCTGCACTCGTGAAACGAACGAAAGTACAATTTTTGTACACCAGGTGGCGAATAAGTGCGCAGTCAATGTACCGGTACTGCGGTCGTCCGTATCGGTATTTCGATCGTGCGTCGGTGGCGGTAACGATCGGTCAAAAAACGGCAAAATAATACATAATTTAAACAATAAAGCAGTTATCTTTCGTTCTAAATCAAAGAATTTACTCACTCTCGCTTCCTCGATCGGGACCTCGTCGTAGCCGCTCCCACAACTGGTATTAACATCGATACGTCGATACACCTGTGTACCGAAATGACGTCATTGTGGTATCACCACAATGACGTCAAATAGGACGTTATGGCGCCAGCCAATCAGAACATCGTTTCATTGCTTCCCATGCTACAGAATAGGAAGTGCCAGGTCCTGTCTAAGTATACTGTGTCCTTGGTTTAAGTCATTGATTCCTCATTCCTAGATTAAATTAGGACTAGGGAAGAATTATTAATGGTAATGGTCCTAATGCTGATTTATTAACAGTCCAATTACTGTTTGTGGTCACATTCCTTTTGTGAATATACTGGGTGGGGCCAAAATAAACCTGGAATTAAATAAACCTGCCACAGCTAGAATTACTATTTTGCTATATTGGAGAGATTTTAAGGTCATATTACAGTGGACATGGCATTGATATAACTTGTAAGTATTATTTAAAATTTTCCTGCTTTGACAGGTTCCATGTAACACTTTTTACTAAGTTTATATACGTTTGTCGTGAATGATGTTTGTGTGTTTGTTTTGTTTTTTTGTTTTGTTTGTTTGTTTGTTTGTTTGTTTGTTTGTTTGTTTGTTTGCAGTGACGGCGCTTGAGGCACCGGACTTTAAAAGCTCAAATTCATAATTTACAGTAGTGTTGATTTATAAATAAACTTAGTACTAAAAAAACTTAGTTTTTTCACAGCTTGTTTAATGGCTTGTTACAATAGCTGCAATGCCTCTGATCGACCAATTAGATTCATTGTTGCTTTTTATAGCAGCCATTACATAAAATTGCTTAAATCACATTTCCATTTGAGATATTTGAGATCATGAACAATTTTCGTTTCTTTCTAACCAAAAATTGATACAAATTTTGTTGTTGTTACAAGAGTGCTATATGAAATGTATATAATGTTCGGTTGTATGCAAGAGATGCGATGCAAATTGAATTTCAAGTAGACATGTGATGTAAAGCCAAAGGTGAATTTTCATCATTTTTCCTGACATATTTCTACTTTGTACATCAACCTTTCCAATTTCATGTCACTTTTTCACAGACAGTTTACTCGTATTCATATTTTTGTCACGTTTCTCTTCATTTTCAGTCGAATTCACTCGGTGCCTTTCATATTATGAGTACTATATTATAAACACAACGCTTTCGCGAAAGTTTCAAACGCGCACGTCTCATATTAGCCAAATATATATTTCATTGTGTTGAAGAAGATATAAAGAAATTGGAAGAATATGAGAGAGATAAAGGTGAGTGCTATAGCACATTTTTCCCAAGACGTTTAAAAATTTACACAATATAATAATCAAACAAATAGAGAAAAGAAAGAATTAATGTAAAAATAATAGTTCAAACTTATGTTCAGTGATTTTGTTAATTTTGTTTTACTTGTCATACAAATTTCCATGATTATGTATATAGAAATATCATCGCAAAGGCTGCATTCAATATCCAACCAAAATCACAATTTCAATAATCGGATTATAAAGTATTAAAATCTGATTATAAGTATGAATGGATCTAAACTAAATATATAGATTCTCAACATGACACGTGTTGAAATGAACTGAATTATTGGTAAAATGGACTAATCACATTTCACTGAATATAAACGGGTTTGACAGGTCACATTATGGGACTCTGGTCATGTGTTTATAACCATAATTAAAAAATAAATTAAAATAATGCTTTTGGCTGAAGATTGAATGTGACCATTGTTTGGTAAAATGAATTTTTTGAGACTGATTGGTCACAATGAAATGTATACTACAGGTGAAATCAGTAACATGTTTGTTATCTACATTCAATAATAGCTGGGCTCAAATTGGCTTCATTTTAAGGTTCGATCGATAAAAAATCGCATGCTGACTGCCTTAATGGCGGTCAGTGTTGCTAATCGATGCGCGTTGCATCATTTTAAATTCAGATGTGCTTTTATTGGGAAATCAACAGTTTGATCACGTATTGGGCTTGACTCGGTCGCAGTTTGAACATCAGCTTCTGATCTGATGACCAATGCCACCGGTCAGCTCGATGATGGGGCAAATAGGCTCATTTTCCGGATTTTCTACACGCATGCTCTTTGATGCGCGTATAGTTTGATCCGGTTTCTGTTTTAAGGCGTGTAATCTGTATCGATCGGTGATGTTTTCGAGCAATCACCGATTTTCACACGTGGCAAGAACTGTCACGGACACGCAAATAACATCAACTGCACTTCGCAGGTAATACGCGTGGAAGTTGAATGTCAGTAGCAAGAGGAAGACGTGAGCATGCAAGTGACATCACGGGTCATACATGCCTTATTCTTATTGGTTCAACGTCTCAATGGTGGCCATATTGAATATTTTCAATCCCAGGGGAAAAGTTTTACGGGGTTGTGCATAAAATTGAAAATTGGGCTCTAATATTAAAATTGTTTTTTGCACAAACATGTTGCTATATCATTTAAACATAAAACACTATGCACCATTCTATATACTCTATTAGCACAATTTATGCGTGAAAAGTGTGCTTATGTTTCTACAATATTATGCTGAAAATAAGTTTATTTATACAGCCATGTGCTTATAATTGTGCACAATAATACATTGTATAAATTTCTAAGAAACATTTTATCCAGAAAGTATTATGCGTATAATTCCATAATTCTTGGAAATATGAGGTACACATGCAGATGATAATCTTCAGAATAAATCCACGAATAAAAGTAAGTGTGGTGTAAAATTTAATTCATTAATTCATTGGCAATGAATGGATTTATTTTGAAGGTTATTTCTTAGCGTTACATGAAGTTTTTTTCACGCAAAAAAAAGGATTAAATTTTATTTCTGCAAAGTTGGAAAGTGTTTTAATTTTAATTGTACGTATTTATTACATGACCCATTGACTTTACACAATCAAATCAGTAAGTAACCTTTTCATTTATTATCATTTAATGGGAAACATTGCTTTCAAAATATCAAAATATATTTCGGAATGTAATAACTTTTATGAAAGGGGGAATT
>JAVBJR010000194.1:0-4632 GCA_031546965.1 Dysgonomonas sp. | reverse complement strand
CGCGATCAGGGATTGATCCTCGATTTAAGTACATTTATGTGGGCTACCCAACGCCCCGCGGCCCAGGGCAACTTCATCTTCCACCACCGGGGGGAAGGCCGACCGAAGGAAGTTATGCAGTACAGCATCCAACAAAGCGACCCTCACCCGTGTGACATAGCATTGCGCGCGTCCCAATGCCCCCCACAACATTACGAGGCGTTGCTAGAAGTCCTCTGAGATTTCCAAAGCCATTTTACCAAACAGCCAGGTCGGACCCTCCGATACCGTCATCAGATCCCCACCGGCGACGCTCTCCAAATTCACATACCCACCAGACCGATGAATCATTCCAAAAGTGATCTCTTAGACCTTGCAATGACCGAATTGTTCGAGGAGGGACTGATCGAGAGATCGTATGGAACGTGTTCTTTTAACCCAGTGTTAGTCCCGAAAAAAGAAGGAGGCTTTCGGCTATGAATAGATTACTGCCCACTGAACGCGATCACCCATCCTGATCAATACCCCATGTACCACGTGCAGGACATCCTAGCTAACTTGGGACGCGCGAAGTGGTTTACAACTTTCGATCTTTCCAAAGGGTAGTAGTGCTAGTGCTAACGGGTTCTATACACTATCAAGTGTGTTAACCCGGGGGCCCCTTTCTATCCCATTCCTTAACTTCGTAAGCAAGCAAGCGTGCTAACCCGTAGTCCGTAGTCCCATATGGGCTGCACGCAAGCATTTTTAATGCACAGTTTTGAGGGCCCACAGCGAATCCCTATGAAGGTATACTAGTTAATTAGAAGATGGGGGAAACCGGAGAACCCGGAGAAAACCCATCGCAAGCTGGCAGGATAACTAGAAAAACTCCTTTGCACAAACTAGACCCAGGATCGAACCCAGGCCCACAGAGGTACAAGGCGAGTGCTCTAACCACTACGCCACCAGCCGCCTCTTTCCAAAGGGTATATGCAGGGAGAAATGGACCCCCTACATAAAGAAAAAACAGCGTTCGCGACACATAATGGGAAGTGGCAATTCGTCCGGATGCGATTCTGCTTGCGCAAAGCGCCGGCGACATTCCAACGTGTCATGGACAATGTCCTCGAGGAGGCTAACTGGAAGTGGGTGATAGCCTACCTTGATATCGTTATTTTTTCTACAACTATCGAGGAGCATATATCCCACATTCGGGACGTACTGCAGCGCATTACGCAAGCCGGGCTCACCATGCATCCCACCAAGCACCAAATCTGCGCAACAACATTCCAGTTCTTGGGCCACATCATTACACCAGGTGGGTGTCACCCTGATCCACAAAAAGCAGAATCCGTAAAAACGTTTCCCCAACCCCAGAATATTACAGACATCCAGCGGTTTATGGGTTTAGCCGGTTACTATCGTGCATTCATTCCCCGGTTTTTTGAAGTGGGCAAACCGTTGTTTGCATTGTTAAAAAAGGGGGCCCCGTGGGTATGGGGCACGTCGCAGCACGCTGCGTTCGAGGCTATTAAAACGGCCCTCATTGATTCCACTGGTCTTGGGTTACCCGACCTCGACCTCCCCTTCTTAATTCAGACCGATGCGAGCCGCGTCGGCATTAGGGCCGTTCTGGCCCAGGAACGTGACTCCATGGTGACACCCATTTGTTTCATTAGTAGAGGCCTGAAACCAGCAGAGCGTAATTATTCCACAACCGGACTCGAATGCTTAGCTGTTATCTGGGCGGTTCGTCGTCTCGCCGCCTATATAGAACATACTCAATTCACAATAGAAACTGACCATCAGCCCCTCCAATGGTTAATGGGCCTTAAGGAACCAACTGGAAGGTTAGCTAGGTGGGCCCTCCGATTGCAAGTGTTGTCTTTTACCATCTGGTACCGGAAGGGGTCGCAAAACACAGTCGCCGACGCTCTTTGACGAATTGGGACACGGGACCGTAACAACGACGTTCCGCCCCCATCCCCGGAGGTTCAAGTATGCACAAGTTCGCTAGTAGATTCCCCTCTCCATACCACCCTTTCAATTGATGACCTACGCGAAGGGCATAAGCTGGACCCGTGTCTTCAATTGGTAAAAAGTAGTCTGATTACTGGCAGCCCTCCCACGAATCCCACAGACGCCGCTAGGGTGCGAAAATGGGGTCCGGGTTGCACTATGGCGCAGGGGTCATTAGTACAACGCCTACCAGTCACGAAGAAGCGGATGACTGCCGTCGAGCGCCTCCTGGTACCCCCAAACCTGAAATGGAAAGTAATTCATAACTTATCACGATACTAGTCTTGCGGGGCATATGGGTTACAAACAAACTATGCACCGGTTACAACAACGCTATACCTGGCCAGGAATGACCCAGGACGTCCGCCGATACTGTCGGGGCTGCCTCGCCTGTCAACAGGCCAAACCCCAAACGACGAAGCGTTTCGGACTCTTGGTGCAAATGCCGCTGGGGGGTCCTGGGGAAGTATTAGGTATCGATTTAATGGGTCCCTTTCCCATGAGCAAATCGCGTAACATTTTCTTACTCGTCTCTGTCGACCAATTTTCTAAATGGCCCGAATTGTTTCCCCTTCACTCTAGTAAAACGGTAGTAGTGCGTGACCGAGTCCTCGAAGTCTGCTGTAGACAGGGTTTTCCCGTAGCGTCCTCTCCGATAATGGCCATCAATTCGTGGCGGGCCTCTGGTACAGTATCTGGCAGCACCTGGGGGTCCAGACAAAATTCATTACTTCTTACCATCAGACCAGCAAATTACACAGAATGGGTTAACGGGACCCTTAAAACCATGCTGAAGACCTTCACTGAGTCGCATAACGACTTGGACGACCGGTTACAATAATTCGCGTTTGCACTCCGTACAGCAGAAAGTACAACCACTCACTTGGCCCTATCAGAAGTCCATCTTCGGCGACAGCTTCATTTCACGTGGGACCTACAGGATAATACAAATCAAATTAACAAAGATCAGACACAAGACCCACAATTAGACCCCCTCAACTATGTAGTAAAATTAGGGGAAATTCTCCAGTTTGTACAAAGTCAGGTAACTGCTACGTCCCACGCCATCCATGACCAAAATGCTAAACGCCAACCAGCCGCTATGGAGCTAAACTCATTAGTCTGGTGTAATAACCACCCCCTCTCAAAAAAGGGAACCGGCTTCTCCGCAGCTTTGGCCAAACGCCGCGAGGGGCCCTACGTCGTCACCGCTGTCCCTTTCCCTAATGTGCGTGAAATACGTAAAGATGGGTGGACGAAACCCACCCTAGTACATGTGGCCGACCTCCGCCCCTACCGCACCCCCGGCGTACCTGGCCTCCCAACCACCCCTTCCACCCGAGTACAACAACCCCAGACCCACTACTCCCTTCGCCCCAGTACCGCTACCGTTCCCTCGAACCCTGTTGCAACGCCAGGAATTCGGACACTTGTGTAGACAAAAAAGCCGCAATAAGCAGGCGCCAGTCCGGCGTCTCTAAATCCGGGTCCTAATTGTATAAAAACCTGTCGCATCGCCCCTCCCCCTTCCTATCTCTGATAACTCTGCTGTGATGGTCCCCCCAAATTCTGCCCTTGCCCTGGTGCCCGTTGCCCAACCGTCGTCCGGCCGTCGTCTGCATGCTCCGGTTCCCCTCTCGTTCTCGTTGCGCCGCATGTCCATCGACTATCGTCGGGAAGAAGTATCGTGGGCCGATCCACCTTTTTTCGCTGGGCCATTCTTCTGGGTGGTGGCCTACGGGGACGACGTTTTGCTACTTCCCGCCCTGGACGGCGTTCAACAATTCTTCGAAGGTGACGATGCCACAGAAGCCCTTTTGTTCCTCGCCCGCTTCACAGCCTTGTGGGTCGGTGCAGTAGGACCATTCGCACGACCGTCCGCAGACCAAGAATCCAATATGGGGCGAACCAAACAAACAGCGAGGAAATCGCTGCATCCCCCATTACCTCAATTCGGTGGTGTGAGCGACCAACGGATGCTCCAAATGGAACGTGCTTTCCACGGCCCTGCCTTCCGGGCGGCGGTTGCCTTCTTTCGTTCAATCGCGCAGTCGCGGCGGCAGGAAAGTGGGGTAATGGAGCGTCGAATGGCATTCCGTAACACCATGGCAGCCACCGTGACATTCCTCCATCGCACCTTCCGCGCCGTTACGGGTCGTGATCCGCCCGCTATGGAGCCCAACGTGGAAGACCTCACCAGATCGAGCTCATCTTCCACGGGGCTGTGAACGCACTGGACCCTGTTTATCCGGTCGAAGAAAGTGAATCCACCGCCAGCGAGACTGATGACGAACCATCTCGCAAGCGCCGCCGCCATTCGCCGAGCTTCTTCGACCCCGCTTCTAACCAGCATCGGCCACCTGGACCCGGCCCCGATGATGGTGGGGGATGGGTTGGCCAACGCACCCATCCTTGGGTTGGACTAGTCGTCAAGCAGGCAGCCTTTCATGTTGGTAAAGCGCTTTGTTTTCCGGCCATTGTGTACACTCCTTGTTCGTCAGCCTGGGTTAGTGGAGGGATGAAGTTTTGATATTTTCCACGTCGTTTTTTGTTAGGAAGGGCTTCGGTATTGCCCGGCGTACGCACTTGTCTAGGTTACTTACGCCTAGCCGCACTCTAAAACTGCCGTTTGTATGTCCACGTTGCGTGTTT
>JAVBJR010000652.1:0-14727 GCA_031546965.1 Dysgonomonas sp. | reverse complement strand
AATAATCTGTAAGATAAAGAAGATATGAAAAAAAGACTTTTTACAATACTAACTGTTCTTGTGGGTGTTATGTTTGTGACATCTTGTGACAAAAAAGATGATCCCGTACCGCCGTTTAATCCCACAGTTAAAGCGACTAATGAGGAGATCCTTGATCTTATGAAGAGGAACTACTTGTGGACATTACCAGCTAGTCCAAATTCAGAACAAGAGACACCTGCTTTCTTTGCGTCATTATTAAACCAAAACGATCATTATACAGATGTAAATGCAAATGGACAAATGGTGGCTTATAACTATTCGAGAATATCTCCGGTAACTACTCCTGTACCCACATACGATCCCGGATTCGAATATGCGATAAATAAATATGTGAGTGGTGTAACATACTATGTTGTGCTATACATAAAACCCGGTACAAATGCTGCACTAGATCAATCTCTAGGACGTGGCATGTACATAACAACAGTCAATGGTACTACTGTTACAGAAACCAATGCTTCTACTCTATTATACAATGCCTATAAAGATGGGAATGAGGTAAATCTTAAGATAAGAACACCTATGGTTACAACAGAATTACCTGTAAAGTTTACGCCAGCTAAAAATTATGTAGAGGCTCCCATGATTGCTTTCAATACTTTTATGGCAGGAACTAAAAAAGTAGGTTACATCTGTTATAATAGCTTCGTGGCAGGAACTAATGGAGAGTATGACACTTCATTAGCGAGTAAACTGAATGAATTTAAGAACGAAGGAGTAAAAGTCTTGGTATTTGATGTTCGTTATAATTCGAGTGGAAATACCAATTCGGTTGTAATAGCGGGAAGTGCTATGGTAAAAGACCGTGATGTAAGTAAAACATTTATTCAGCAAGTATTCCGTCCCGATTTACCGAATCCATCTGTTCCTCTAAACTTTTTAGATAATACTAAGCCTTCGGGAGGAACAGCTATTCCTAAACTAGGCGACAATTTGGAAAAGATATATATAATAACAGGTCAAACTACAGCTGGAGCACCGGAGGCATTAATCAATGCTCTTAAAGCTTACCGATCTGCTGACATTATATTGGTTGGGGAGAAAACAAAAGGAAGAACCGTAGCAGTGGCGAGAAGTACCGAAAATGGACCTCAACAACCAGGCAATTGGAACTTAACGCTTGCTTTTAATTATCTAGCCGATATGAATAAGAACTATAGTAACTATGCAAGTGGGTTTACTCCCAATACCGAGATTAAAGAAGTGGAAGTAGCTGCAAAGGCTGGTATTCTTCTTGGAGACTTAGGTGTTGTAGATGGAGCTAAAAAAGAAGTTGTTCTATCTAAAGTGCGCGATATGATTGCAGGAATTACTACGAGATCGACTTCCGTATCAACAGGCTCAGATCGACCATTGGAAACGTCTCTAGGCAACAGACCGGGATCTAATGAGACTACGGTAGATTTACAACAGTAAAATTAAGTAGCAATAAAATAGAAAAGTGACAGAATCGATATAGGTTCTGTCACTTTTTGTATTTAGGACACTGTAGGGGCGGATTTCATAAGCCTTGTATCCTTTCTTATTCTCGGGCGTATGCAATACGCCCCTACGGTCGTCGACAATAAAACAAAACTGTTTTCATGCGTTTGCCCTGGGATATCATTTCCTTTTCTTTGTAAAGAAAGATTAAATCTTTATATTTGCGATAGTCTGCAAATAGTAACGAAAACAGAGATGTAAATTAGAAACTCCAAACAATAAGGAATAAATTTTTAGAACAGACGTAGCTATGAAAGTAATGAAATTTGGCGGAACCTCTTTAGGATCTGCTCAAAATATATTGAATGTAAAGAAGATAATAGATGACGAGAAAGGCTCTTTGGTTATTGTTGCGTCTGCGTTTGGAGGGATAACGGATAAGCTCATGGCAACCTCATTGTTGGCTGCCGATGGTAATGCCGATTACGAGATAAGCTTTAAGAGCATTATCAACACCCACCTTTCGATAATAGAAGACTTGCATTTTGACGAAAATATAAAATCGGATCTCTTATCTAAAATCAATCTATTACTGGATGAACTCCGCAATATATTTAAGGGAGTTTACTTGATAAATGACCTTTCGCAACGTACATCCGATAAAATAGTGAGTTACGGCGAAAGACTGTCGTGCCTTATTGTCAGTTATGTGCTAAGCGATTTTGAGCATTTAGATGCCATTCAGTTGATAAAAACCAATTCGGCTTTCGGGAAACATACGCCCGATATCGAATTGTCGAGTTCACTTATAAAAAATGCCTTTGCAGCCTCTTGCGGTAAAGTATTGGTTGCCGGTTTTATTTCGATATGTAAATCTCGAAATGAGATTACCAACTTAGGCAGAGGAGGTTCTGATTATACTGCTGCCATATTTGCGTCGGCTTTGGATGCCGATGTATTAGAAATATGGACGGATGTAGACGGCTTTATGTCTGCCGATCCCAAAGTAATTAGCGGAGCCTATGTGATAGAGCAACTGACGTTTACCGAAGCTACCGAACTTTGTAACTTTGGGGCTAAGGTGATATATCCACCTACCATATTTCCCGTTTACCATAAGAATATACCTATCCGCATAAAAAATACGTTTCACCCCGAATTGCCTGGAACATTTATTTCACATGATGGAGGTGCAAATAAGCGAAAATCCTTGATAAAAGGCATTTCGTCCATAGACGATACCTGTTTGTTGACAGTGCAAGGTTTGGGCATGGTGGGTATAATTGGTGTCAATTACCGTATATTTAGGGCATTGGCAAAGAATGCAATCAGTGTGTTTTTGGTATCTCAGGCTTCGTCCGAAAACAGTACTTCAATAGGAGTTCGATCGGTAGATGCCGATTTGGCTGCCAGTGTATTGGAAGACGAATTTGCCAATGAAATAGCTTTGGGGAGTATCAATAGAGTGCAATTGGAGCGTGATTTGGCAACAGTTTCTATCGTTGGCGAGAATATGAAATATACTCCCGGTATTGCAGGGAAACTTTTTGAAACTTTGGGCAAAAGTGGTATCAGTGTAGTTGCCTGTGCTCAAGGAGCTTCGGAGGTAAATATTTCGTTTGTTATTAAGAATAAATACCTGAGAAAGGCGCTGAACTCGATTCACGATTCGTTTTTCTTATCCGAATATAAAGTGTTGAATCTCTTTATTGTAGGTGGGACAGGCATTGTAGGAGGTCATTTGATAGAGCAGATCAAGAAGCAACAGCCTAAATTGAAACAACAGTTTTCTCTCAAATTAAACGTGGCTGGTATAGCCAACGGACGCAAAGCCCTGTTTTGTAGAGAAGGAATCGATTTGGATAATTACAGAGAACTTCTTGATAAAGAAGGCATCACCAGTTCACCCGGTATTTTACAGGACAAGATATTGGATATGAATATATTTAATGCCGTTTTTGTAGATTGTACGGCAAGTGAGGCAGTGGCTTCGTTGTACGACGGATTGTTGGCAAATAACGTTTCGGTAGTTACTGCCAATAAGATAGCGGCTTCGTCGGCTTATGAAACCTATCTGAAATTAAAAAATACGGCTCGAGAACGTAATGTGAAGTTTTTGTTTGAAACAAATGTTGGGGCAGGGCTTCCTATTATCAATACAATGAATTCGCTAACCAATTCGGGTGATAAGATTATCAAGATTGAAGCTGTATTGTCGGGTACACTTAACTTTATTTTCAATACTATTAGTCACGATATTCCATTCAGCAGAGCGGTGCAAATGGCTAAAGAAGCAGGATATGCTGAGCCTGATCCGCGTGTCGATTTATCGGGACAGGATGTAATCCGTAAACTGGTAATACTTAGTCGTGAGGCAGGATATAAAGTGGAACAGAAGGATGTAAAAGTAAAATTATTTGTTCCGCAGAAGTATTTCGACGGTACACTCGATGAGTTTTGGCGTAATATCAATGAGGTTGATAAAGACTTTGAAGAAAGACGACAAAATCTTGAAGCCGAGGGGAAAAAACTCCGCTTTGTTGCCAAATACGAAAATGGTGAATGCGAAGTAGGTTTGCAAGAAGTAGATATGAGCCATCCGTTTTATGAATTGGAGGGCAGCAACAATATCATCCAAATAACCACCGAGCGTTACAACGAATATCCTATGATTATAAAAGGTTATGGTGCAGGTGCTAGCGTAACGGCAGCCGGTGTATTTTCTGATATTATCAGTATTGCCAATGTGAGGTAAAAAAGATTGGTAATTTGTAGAGACGCAATGCTTTGCGTCTATCTATATATATTTTCATGCGCTAAGACGCAAGGCATTGCGTCTCTACAAAAAAATGATGCAAATGGATTTGTTCAAGAATAAATATCGAATACCTCCGGCTCGCTTACAGGCATGGAATTACGCAAATGAAGGCTTGTATTTTGTGACTATTTGCACTTTGGATAAAGAAAATTTCTTGGGTGAAATTGTGGAAGGAGAAATCTATCTCTCTGAAATAGGCAAAATAGCCGAAGAAGAATGGCTGAACACCAAAGAATTCCGAAAAGATATGAATTTGAGATTAGAAGAATATGTAATAATGCCGAACCATATACATGGTATTATTTCGATTGGAGAGAACATATTTAATGAAATAGAGGATGAGCAATTGTATCAGAATACGTTTATACCTCAATCTAAGAATTTAAGTTCGGTGATTAGGGGTTATAAATCTTCGGTAACAATTTATGCTCGCCACCATGAAATCCCATTTGGTTGGCAGACTCGTTTTTACGATCACATAATTCGTTCTGCCGATTCACATTTGCGAATAGCCGATTACATATTGAATAATGTTTCGCAATGGAAAGAGGATTCATTATATAAATAAACGAAATATAACATGTAGAGACGCAATGCTTTGCGTCTCCTTAAATTGCGAAGACGCAAAGCATTGCGTCTCTACAGTACAGAAATTGAAAAAAATATAAGTATGATAGAAATACATAAAGTACCTTCTCCCTGTTTTGTGATGGAAGAAGCATTATTAAGAAAAAATTTATCACTGATAAAATCAGTAAAAGATCGCACAGGTGTCAATATTATATTGGCATTTAAGGCTTTTGCTATGTGGAAGTCTTTTCCTATTATCAGAGAATATATACCCTACTCTACAGCTAGCTCGGTGTTTGAAGCGCAATTGGCTTACGAGGAAATGAAAAGTCCGGCGCATACATTTTCGCCCGGTTATACGAACGAAAATTTTCCGACATTTTTAAAATACAGCAGCCATATTACTTTTAATTCGTTGAGCCAATTTGAGAGATTTTATTCTCAAGTGGTAGCAGATGGTAATAAGGTATCGAGTGGAATCCGCATCAACCCTGAATATTCGGAAGTAGAAACCGATCTATACAACCCATGTGCGCCCGGATCACGTTTTGGAGTGACTCCCGAAGCTTTCGGAGATACATTGCCCGAAGGTATCGAAGGATTACATTTTCATACACTTTGCGAATCGTCTTCTTATGATTTGGAGAAAACCTTAAATGTGGTAACCGATAAATTCGATAAGTGGTTGAAGCAAGCCAAATGGTTGAATATGGGTGGTGGTCACTTAATGACTCGTGCCGATTATGATGTAGAGCATTTGGTGAAAGTCTTATTAGCATTAAGAAAAAAGTATCCCCATCTCGAAATCATCATGGAACCGGGAAGTGCTTTCGCTTGGCAAACAGGTATATTGGTATCTACTGTAATAGATGTGGTGGAAAATAGGGAAATAAAAACTGCTATTTTGGATGTTTCGTTTGCCTGCCACATGCCCGATTGTTTAGAGATGCCTTATAAACCGAAGATCAGAGGTGCCTATCACGATCCTGTGCATGGAAAACCGACTTATCGTATGGGAGGCAACAGTTGCCTGAGCGGCGATTTTATGGGCGACTGGTCTTTTGACGAGCCGCTGGCAATAGGTGATAAAATTATTTTCGAAGATATGATTCATTATACGATCGTTAAAACAACGATGTTTAACGGGATATCTCATCCTGCTATTGCTTTATGGAATAAGGATAATAAGCTGGAGATCTATAAAGAATTTGATTATAATGATTACAAAAACAGAATGAGTTGATTGTGTATATTTTCTATTTTTTAATAATTTGGAATATCATTGTTTTCTTCCTGTACGGACTGGATAAACGCAAAGCAAAAACTCATTCATATCGAATTAGCGAAAGGGCATTGATTTTCACCTCCTTTGCTTTTGGGGCAATAGGAGCTGTTTTAGGAATGAATATCTTTCGGCATAAGACAAAGCATACGAAGTTTAAAATACTCGTTCCTATATCTTTGATACTCAATTGTCTTTGTTTCTATTATTTCAGAGACTTGCTTTTTGTCCGCTTATAAATTCAACGCTTTGTTCTCTTCTTTGATTCTAAAAAACAGCATCACACCGTTTAGCATAGTGAAAATAATGGCTGTATAATACAGGTGAAAAATGAGAGGAATAATAAGTATCTCGCCAATCACAATAATATAATTGGGATGTTTAATATATCTGTAAGGACCTTTTGCTATCAGAGGAGTATGTGGTATGCGATAAATTTTTGTATTCCAAAATTTGCCCAATGAAAGTATAGTCCACCCTTTTAAAGCTATAATAACGAAGAACAGAAGAAGTAGAAATACACTATATGATGTTGTTTCCACAACAGAAAATTCTACAATTAATGAGACAATAAACAAAGCATGAAGTGCTACCATATAAGGGTAATGCTTTTCTCCGTATTCTATGGCTCTGTGTCGTAACAACCATTGTTCATTTTTGCGAGAGAGTAATAACTCACCTATCCGTAACAGAATGATAAATAGGATAAAAATTGGGAAAGCTATCATTTTATTTTTTTATTTGAAGTAAAACCATTTCGCACGAAAAGCCGGGACCCATCGACATCATCAAACCATAACCGTTTTCGAAATCGTGGGTGAAAAATCTCTCCAGCACATACAATACGGTAGCACTCGACATATTGCCGTAGTTTTGCATTACGGTTCGTGTCGTTTTCAAAAAATCGCCTTCTGCAACCAACGCTTCTTGGTAGGCGGTGAGCACTTTTTTTCCTCCCGGATGAAAGATGAAGTTTTTAATGTCCGAAAGTTTTAATTGGTTTTTAGCTAGAAACAAAGTAACATCGTTCCTTACATTTTTAGCAATAATATCAGGGATTCCTGACGAAAATAAAACCTTAAAACCATTATTTCCAAAATCCCAACCCATAATATCGAGTGTGTCGAAATACAATTTACTTTGACTGTCAATAAACGAAACATCTTTCTTGGTTTTTTTTGTATGGTTGTCACCCGTGATAAGGCAAGCTGCAATTCCATCGGCAAAAAGGCTGGCTCCTATGAAATTACTCTTGCTGAAATCGTCACGAAGAAAAGTCAACGAACACAATTCGGCTGCAACTAACAGTACCACAGCATCGGCATTTGCTTTTGCTAAAGTGCAAGCTTTGGCATAACCTGCGACACCTCCACCGCAACCCAACCCAAAAACTGCTGTACGATTGATATGTTGATTGAGCCTCATTTTATTGACTATCAACGCATCCATACTTGGGGTAGCTAAACCTGTGGTAGATACAAAAATAACATCGGTAATATCGTCTTTATTGATTTGTGCCTCAGAGATACATTTTTCGATGGCTTTAACCGAATATTCGAGTGATAATCGGATATACTCCAGATTCTGTTCTTGAAAAGTGTGTACCTGCGAATAATAATCGAGCGGTTTACAAAAATTACGGGTTATAATTTCTGTATTATCGAATATACTCAACATCCTTTCTACTTCGGGAAAAGAAACGGAAAATAAATCTTGGGCATACGCTTTTACATCTTTCTGGTTTGTTCTGAAAGGAAAATCTATAGTGGATATGGCTGCTAATGAAGGCATAATTTTATTGTTTTATGTATATTGTATGCTGTTGTATTAAACAATCAGCAGAAGCGAATAGTTCTATGGTGTACAAAATCAAAAAGAGGTGTCTCAAAAGTCTACTCAAGGGGCATTATTCAACTTTTCGAGCGCCCTCGCGCAACAAAATGAATATGTATTCATCTACATAGTATCAGTATTATATAAATCAAATTAACAGAATCGAATATTTATGAAGAAATTCTCTTTTCTTTTAGTATCGCTCGGGTTGCTTATTTGCGGTGTAATTTCTGCCCAAGAGAAATATAAGTACAAGAGCGAAAAGCACGAAATCCGTCTTTCGATAGGGTCTGTAGGTACCGACTATTATCAGCAAACCTACAATTATAACAATTATTACTATGGTGGCTATGGCTACAATTATGGTTATGGTATAGGGGGTTACCCCGATTCGGACGATACTTATATTGACACAGACACCTACTCGGATGCCAAAATAACAACCGGAGTGCTGGGCTTGAGCTATTTTTATCACCTCCCCAACAACCGCTTTTCGGTTGGAGCAACATTATCTTACAATTCGTTCAATCAAGATTATCGTAAAACTACAACTGACCAGCAAACCGGCAATCTTAAGGAATATAATCTTGCCTTTACACCATCCATACGTTACGCATGGGTTGCAAATCCTCTGCTTCAATTATATTCGGGTATCGGATCTTGCTTCTATCTAAATGTTACGAAGAACAAGAGCTACGACGAAAAGGGTGAAATTTCTTACAATCATAGCAATACCGATTTTAAACACGAAATGCAGCTCACTCTTATTGGTTGTTCTGTCGGCAAAAAGCTCTTTGGTTTTGGAGAAATTAATATCGGAGGGAGAGCAGGTATAGTTGTAGGTGGTATAGGATATCACTTTTAACTCTACCGGCAAGTAATACAAAATGCAATACTTAATTGATTAAACTCACACTCATGAAAAAATACATTTATATACTATCGGCTTTAGTGTCTATCATCTCATTTACATCGTGCGAAGTAGAATTTAGCGAAAAAGGATACTACAAAACAAAACAAGGAAGAATTGCCCTCTCGAAGATAGAAAACACCCTCAACGACTACATATACATTACGGAAATAATAGGCAAGGTCGATTTATATGCCGAAGCCGAAGAAGAAAACAAAGAAGGAATAAGAACTTTTTACTTTCCTCAATACGAAATTTCTAAAACTGCCAATACATGGACTCTCAAAAACAGTAAAACGGAGTGGGTATTAACTCATAATAATAAATCGATAAACGAAGCGGGGGCAACATGGTCTGTTAAACTAACAAAGAACATGGAGGACAAAAACTCGGTCGTTGTATCCGGTAATGAGTTTCAGCTAAAAAGCTTAGGCAACAAAAATTGGAGTCTCCAAACATCGGATATGATGTATGGTATTGCCGGTTTGTTTGCTAATGAAGACTACAATTACTACCATTCTCCTCTCGATTCTACAAAAACATCCTCCGAATTACAGGTAACAGCCAGCCTTGCCAATAACAAATCGCCTAACTTATATAACTACAAATTAAACAGCGGCTCGGGCAAAGCAGTAAGTACTTTAACAATGGCTTACAAAATAGATAAGCCTTTGGACTATATATTCTTACTGAACTACAACCAATTACTTTTGGCTACAGGGATTTTAAGTATAACTGTAAGTGATGATAAAAATAGAATGGATAAAGTAAAAGCAGTAATTGAATTGAATGATGGGCGTATCAATAGAGAAATAACTTTCAACGGAATCACCGAAAAATGGTAACTAATATGCCTTTTGGGACATTCTCGAGAAAAAAGAAACCCCGAAAATTAACAAAGTGTTTGCAACTCAACTGAAATTCGTACGATATAGAAGAGCTAAATACACTCATCGATGAAAAATATTGAACAATAGGTTTATAGGAGATGTTAAAACAGAGAGTAGTAACAAGATTATTATTTACTTTTACGAGCCTTATTGTATGGCTAAAAATGACAAAGAAATTTGTACCTTTGTTACTCGGTCTATAAGGCAAGAAAAAACTAATAAAAAAGTTATTATTAACATCAAATAGAAAGAATAGAACTATGAAACCTACGTTATTTGTACTCGCAGCCGGAATGGGTAGCCGATATGGCGGACTAAAACAACTGGATGCTTTGGGACCTAATGGAGATACTATTATGGATTATTCCATCTATGACGCATTACAAGCAGGTTTTGGTAAAATTGTATTTGTAATCCGGAAATCTTTTGAAGAAGATTTCAGAAAGAAGATTGTTTCTAAATACGAAAAATCAATTCCGGTAGAAGTTGTATTTCAAGAATTAGACGATCTGCCCAAAGGCTTCTCCACCAACCCCGAAAGAGAAAAACCATGGGGCACTAATCATGCCTTATTGATGGGTAAAACAGTTATTAACGAACCATTCGGGATAATTAATGCTGATGATTTTTACGGACGCGAAAGCTTCCAACTTTTGGCAGGACAACTTAGAAGCATGCAGGGAAAAACCGCTCACTACTGCATGATAGGTTATATGTTGGGCAACACACTATCGGATAGCGGATCGGTAGCCAGAGGAGTTTGCGAAGTAGATAAGGATAATACACTTCTGAAAATTGTGGAACGTACCGAGATCAAAAGAGCAGAAGGTACTCCCCAGTTTAAAGATGCAGACGGTACTTGGAAAAACTTGACCGATACGACCCCTGTATCTATGAACATGTGGGGATTTACTCCTGACTATTTCAACCTTTCGGAAGAGTATTTTGTAGAATTCTTAAAGGATAATCAAGATAAGGTGAAAGCCGAATTTCTGATCCCAACTTTGATAAATACCCTCATCGAAAAGAATTTGATTGAGGTAAAATTATTCAATACACCATCTAAATGGTTTGGAATCACTTATGCTAAAGATCGCCCCGAAGCCATCTTGAAAATAAAAGACCTTGTAAGCGGTAAAGTATATCCCGAAAAGCTATTCAGCTAAACGAGTGAGAACCACATACTTAAAAGGGTATCTAAAAATAGTATGTGCATACGAAATACACAAAGTAAGAGATTGATATTTTATCAATATATTCTGTGTATTTTGTGTGCTTTGTGTGCTTTTATCTATAAAAAGGGACTCGAATACAGAATAAACAATCCCGAGGCAAGCCTCGAGATATCAAAAGGAGTTTGCTACGCAAACCTAATAATTCCGACCCAAAGGGTCGGGCTATTAAACCACTTTTATGAATGAAAATGCTTAAATCTAAAACGTCTTTATTTGGGGCAATTGTTTACATGCTAATCTTGTCTTTTTCTGAATTATCGGCTCAAGAATCTTCAAGGATAGAGCCACTAAGCCATTGGTGGAGTTTCAATCCAAAAGAAGCTGCCATAGGCACCATTGGGAAAGGGTTTATTGAAAGTGCGTTTAATACAAAAGATCCAGTCGACGGATTTACCATTAAATTCAATGTAAATTTAGAAAAAATTGAAGGCAAACAGACTGTTCTCGAAATACCGGATATTCTGAGTGTTTATTTGCTTCGAGCGAGCCCGAACATACGCGATAGACAAAATTATCCTGCATATAAAATGACAGATGGATCTCTACCTGTTCTAGAGGCTAGTCTAAAGTTATTTCGGTCAGAAAAAGAAGGGCAAGGGCAGGAAATGGTAATCGGATACCCTCTCGCCATGCTCAAGAATAGCTATGGGAAACATGAAATTATTTTGAATTTTAGTGGGGCTCGGTGGACTATGTATGTCGATGGAGAATTGGTCGATCAGGATTTCCCTATTGGTTATCCTAAATGGAACAAAGAAGCTAATTGGTCTATCAATCCCAAATTTGCAGAAAATGCAGAAATATTTATGCCTGCAATCAAACCGGAAAGAGATTTATCGAAAAAAAATATAGAAATGCCGTATGTGCAATACTGGACTCCCGTGGGGCATAATTCGTGGGTGGGCGATGTAGCAACATTGTTTTATAACGGGCGATTCCATGTTTTCTACTTGTACGACCGCAGACACCATTCAAGCAAATTTGGATGTGGTGGACATTATTTCGAACATTTATCTACAACTGATTTTAAAACATGGACAGAACACGAGCCGGCTACTCCGATTGAGGAACAATGGGAAACTTTCGGAACAGGAACACCGTTTGTGCATGATGAAAAACTTTGTATTTCATACGGATTGCACACTTCGAGGATTTATCCGGACGAAAAAACAATGTATCCGATGCAAAAAGTATATTTTGAGAATTATGGAAAAACCGGATTTTTTGATTTTAATTCCTTCCCAACTATGCCATCCGGGGCAACTTATTCGGTTAGCCAAAATGGAATCTCAAACTTTGTGAAGAGCAAAAAAATAATACATTACAGCGAAAATCCAACAATTTATACTGACGAAAATGGAAAATTGACAATGTTAGCCAGCTTTCGCTCGAAGGGAATGTGGCAGTCCGATTCCTTAGATGGCGGATGGTACTGTGTCAACAAAGATTTTCCTCCGGGAGGCGATTGCACATTCTATTTTCGTTGGGGTAAATTTGATTATGTAATTGGCGGTTTTGTTGACTTATGGTCGAAACCTGCCGGAACTGCGAATACTGAATATAAAAGCGTTGTAGCACAAGGCGAAGATTTTTACAATGGATTTAATGTGCCGGCAATAACGGAGATCAGCGACGGACGTTTCCTTATGTCGGGATGGCTACCTGTTCGCGGTTGGGGAGGTCCCCTTTTGATTCATGAGATGGTACAACATCCCGATGGACGCATTGGCACAAAATGGATGAAAGAACTGGTTCCCCAAACAGGCACAGCTAAAATTATTGCAAAACAATTAACCAGTCCGCTGTATTATGATGCCACACCTCATTCTTTTATGCTTACTTTTGAGGTTGTTCCAACAAAAGAAAAAAGTGGAAAATTTGCTGTTTCCTTTCTTCCTGCTGAAGGATCGGATAAGGGCTGCGAATTTCAGCTTCGTTTGGCTGACTTGGTTGCTCAATACGGAAATGCTTTTTTCGGCAAGTTTTCGGAACCCGAAAAGTCGCTACGACAGGGAGGTCTTCCTCATGAAGCACGCAACTATGCTATTGACAAATTAATGTCTGTAGATAAGCCGTTTACAGTTCGTGTAATTGTCAAATATACCGATAAGTTGGGAGGAGTTCTCATTGATTCAGAGATAGCAGGGGAGCGGACAATGGTAACTTATCGTCCTGATTTGTTTGTTGAAAAACTAATGTTCAAATCCGACGGTGTTGAAGTAAGAAATATAAGTATAGCACATTTGAAATAATTTTTCACATGTAAATGTCAAAAACGACATTGCGAAGAGGCTTGAAATTCAGCTTCTTCGCAATATCGTTTTTTTTGTTTCACTTTCAGATCTAACTTACATTCACCTCGCTTTTATCATATACACCGGTTATAAGTTCGTGTATTTCATCTATATGCAGATTCAGATGCCAAAGGTAACCTTTTATCATATCGTGCAGAGTTACTCTGTTGCCCTCAAAATCGTTCCAGTAATTATTTAATTTGGTCTTATCTACTGCTTTTATTACTTGAACAATATGTAGATTATAAAACCTCCACAACTGCACCAAATTAAACCAACCGGTAGTCTGATAATCTTGAACCACAATCCACAAATCGTTATCCTGACGGTAATCGGGAAATTCTAAAAACGAATTGTATTGTAATCTTACCATCCGTTGATGGTTATTAGATGCCGAATCGACCAAATGTCCGAGTATCTGTTTTATTGTGCGGCTTTGTTTATTCTTTTTGTCTGCAATTGCAGTAATAGGTAAATTGATTAACCTTTCCTCCCAGGTTTCTACAATCTCGCAGATTCCATCCACAACATCCGAAAAGTCTACATACATATCTTTCTATTTTTAAGTAAACAACCTTTTCAAGTTCGGGTATAAAGATAGAGAATTATACTACTTTTCATCTGGAATTAATTTGCTTTATGTTTTATTTAGTAGAATTTGTATTTGGATTAGATAGTCACTCATTTTTTAAGAAGAGCATAACATCTAAGTAGGAGATAGTTTAATATTTGATTGCTTATACTGGGTTAAATCTCAACAAAATAATGAAGAACCCCGAGGCAAGCCTCGAGGTATCAAAAGGAGTTTGCTACGCAAACTTGATAATTCCGACCCAAGGGTCGGGGTATTAAACTACTTTTATGAATAAACATGTATAAAATTTATTGCACTATATTTTCAGAATTATACGTGATATGATATTTGGACTTTTAGACAGTTACAGGCTTGTTAAATATTGACTATTTAGTCATTCACAATTCCTATAAACTCTATTCATGGTTAAGAAGGTTCATCTTTTCTTCTTCAAAACTTTCCATCTTTTTTTTCAATACTTTATAATTCAAGTTTGCTTCATTTTTATCCCAATTTTCCAGTTGATCTTCTTTTAATTTTTTGTAAGTAATCTTAGGTGAGAGTAAGTACATTTTATTAATTCTCACTAACAAAGATATTAACGTAATAGCAGAAGTCACTAAAATTATTGGGGCTTCACTACATACTTTTTTGAAAACCAAAAATAAGTAATTTGCTACACTCTCATTGTTCACAAAAAAATTATATGTAAGTAGTCTAAGTACATGACAAAAAAGCAAATATATCTATATCATCTTCATTTTCAGCATTTAACAATCTTTTAGCAATATAATCTAATCCGTATTTAAATATTGATTTGGCTTTTCTGCCATGTGTTTTTATTTTTATAGGCTTTT
>JAVBJR010000397.1:0-12805 GCA_031546965.1 Dysgonomonas sp. | reverse complement strand
CGCGTAATGTTCTCAATGACAAATTTCATGACAAGTGGATAGGGGAAGGGCAGGGCCTATTGCATGGCCCCCATGTTCACCAGACCTGAATCCCTTAGATTTATACTTGTGGGGCCACATGAAATCCTTGATTTATGCAACTCCAGTTGAAATTGCAGTCGAACTTCAAAACCAAAGTTTTGCTGCCTGTGCGACCAGTTGCAAGGTGCCTGGCACCTTTGAACGGGTGCGACAGTCCATGTTGAGCCATGTTAATGCATGCATTGCATCCCATGGAGAACATTTTGAGCATCTGCTGTAAAACCATGTATAGTCCCAACGCGCTAACTGTGGTCCCCGTTTAACAAAAGGGCCTTATCGGAAATCTTAATCCTTTAATTGCCATTGTTCACTAATAGATGTAGCCCAGTCCCCCTCTCTGGCCGGCCCTTTTGTGCCGGTGGACCAGTCCATCCTGCAACCAAGGAGTTATAAGTGTCAGGAGCTCCAATCGCGGAGCCGCAGAACGTCCTCGTCCGACTCAAATCGAACGGCGCTTCTGCGCATGCGTAGCCGCTCTTCCCGCCGCCATGTTGCTGGTGGTTTTGAACTGCGTGCTATATCGCGTTATCAATGTTGCTACATCAAGGTACGTAGCATCGCGTCCGTAAACAATTTGATCCTCAATAAAATCGTATTATAATCGCATCGTGTGGTTTTTGCAACTCCCTGAAGTTAAATTGTTTACAGACGCGATGCTACATACCTCGATGTAGCAACATTGATAACGCGATATAGCACGCAGTTCAAAACCACCAGCAACATGGCGGCGGGAAGCACCGTTCGAGTCGGACGAGGACGTTCTACTGATCGCGATTGGAGCTCCTGAACCACTTATAGCTCCTTGCTGCAACAGTTCAGTTAGCAACAGCATTTAACACAGCGACTATTGGCACAGTATTTGTGCGTTCAGGTAGCTGTTGCTACCTGAACTGGACTGGTCCACCAGCACCAAAAGGCCAGAGAGAGGGGGACTGGGCCGCGTCTACTAGTGAACCATGGCAATTAAAAGATTTATATTTCAGATAAGGCCCTTTAGTTAAACGGGGGACCACAGTTAGCGCGTTGGGACCATAGCATTTCTAATAAATAACCAATGGTAAGATGTGGGGGCATGAATTACAGATGTAACGTTTCAGGTGCTACTTAAAAACCTAAGCGTTTGGGACATGTGTTTATAGGAACTTTGTCTTGTTTATACGCAGGGAATATACCCTGAAAGTTTGTAATACCAATACATTTACACCCTGTATGTAGCCAAGAAATCTGAATACCAATATTCACTGTTTTTGAATTGTACATTTAGGGTGAGGTTTATGTGTGGATCCAACTTATAATGTCTAAAGTATTCATGACAAGTCAAAAAGTTTGCATTTCGGAATAGGAACTACCGAATGCCCGATCCCGAAATTGGTATAGCACATGACCATGAAAAACGGTCAATTTGTCATGTGGTCAGCATGCATTGTAAGGGTGGTCAAACTCATTTTCCGAGATTCCACTGCGTTTAGAAAAATGTTATAAATTTCAGTTATGCATAAGACTGTAGAACATTTTGACACATTTTCTTTTCAACTGCAAACCCTTTGAAATGTAGGCTCAGCCGTAGCAAGAACATGACTGGTGTGCAATTCCTGATATTGCACCAAAACTCTTGTGTGTGCACGTTGCACGTCAAACATGCAATGAGCTGTTATACAGGGTGGATAAAAAGCCTCATTCAGTCATTTTAAGCATGCAAACGGGGCCAGATATTCGAGTTCTGCTAATGGGAGCAATTAGGAAGTGGCCATGGTGCTTTTGAATGGCACCCAAATTATTGACCTTTGACCTTTCCTTGAAGGTCATCCCGTCTCTAACTTTTAAACCGCTCTAGTTAGAGACAAATTTCCAATTACAAATTATGGGGAAATTAACAATTTTTTTTGAGGATGAAAATATAACTATAATAAATTATTCTAATAAATAAAAAAAACATACATTATTATAATACATAAAAATAAATAAATTATTACAATAAATTTATAAATTTATAAATTGTAACGGATGGGTTTCGCGCCCACTACCACTTTGGGTCTATTTTGGGCACTTTTGGCACAACTTAAACAATAGGCCGAATGTAAGGTCGATGGCACGTCGGCCATCTTGACCTCTATGGCCACCTTGCTTGTGGCGCTCTCTACCTTTTGGCCATCGGTCCGAACGTCGGACGATGGTCCAATCGGTACGAGAGGCGTTTTCCTCTGCAAGGGACCATCGAGGGTCATTGGTTATTTACCACAAGGAGGAGCTTGGTGGGTAACAAAACCCGTTGCCCCCCACGTTTTCGCTCTCACCTACCTATGGACACCAAGTAAAAGTGTCGAGGGTGTTTTCGCCGTTTGTTCTTCGTTTGTATCTTCGAGGTGTTTTCGGAGGTTAAATAAAGGAGTTAAATTTACCTTCGGATGTGGATTTATTAGTAACACGAGTGTTACAAATTGGGGGCCCGTCCGGGATTCCTTTTAAATAGGGGATCTCCAACCAAGGACCAAAGGTAGGTCTAGCTAAGTTTGTTTTTTGAGTTTTCAAATTTCTAACGTTTTTCCGAGTGCTAAATTACCGTGGAAACTATGGCGGACCAGCGAAACGGTTCGTATTCCCCTGTCTCCTCCCAAAGAGCCGCTCGAGCTGACGTGCGGTAACGCGTGATGGCCGCCACTCGCCAACAAGATTGGGCCTTACATGCGGCCGCAGGCGACGTCGTCTCGGGGTCGTCTGCTTCTTGGAACGGCAACAAGGCGTGACCAGCTAGTGTTATTTTTTCGTCTAGGAGTGGGAAACGGCATTCGCTCGTAGAATTGAACGACGATCGCCGATCCGACCGATCTAACGTGTCTTCGAGATCGGTGATGCCTCGGGTTGCGAATGCAACCGCGCCCCTGGCGGTAGAAACTCTCAACGTTGTGGAAAACGCTCCCAGGTCGCGCTCCGTACATTCTGGAGTGTGGTCTGCTAGCTCTAGTAGACTTGGATCAGTTAGGAGTGCTTCTACTGCTCCTGGTGTTAATATTTTGAATGGTTTGAATGAAATTGGAAATGTTGGTGAGTGAGCTCGGAGCCGAGAACTTTCCGAACGTGGAATTCCTCCCCGTGCTCAGCTTTCACCTGTTGTTGATGACTTGGATGTTAGCATTGTTGCAGGGTCTGTTCTAAATTCACTCCAATTAAGTGCCACATAGTTGAGCTCAGCGTCTGTGGTTCCTAATAGGGTGAGTAGACCAGTGACAAGGCCACCGCTGACAGCGCAAACGTTTGGGCAAATTCTAGGTCTACAGGGAGAGGTTTAGACACCAGAGTTATTTGCAAGGGTGCATGAGATTTGCAAACGTCCTGCAGAGGCTGCTGCGGAACCCTTCGTTTTTGCAAGAACTATGGATCCAGAGCCACGACATGAGCTGCTAAGACCGTACTCCTTGCGCGAGTTCGTCCTGAGGGTATGCACAACAGTAAGATTAATTGCGACATGCAGTTAGTTACCTTCCCATTGGGGTGTTGGTGGAAATACATTGAGGACTTCCTGACTGCGCTGAGGGAGTATGGAGTCTCCTGCGGGTTCAGCGAGTCTAATTACATGACTTTAGTAGTACCTACAGCTCTGCGAGACGAAGCCATACAGTGTTGGGTGTTTAAAAAGGGTTTTCTACTTTGGGACCAGTTCAAGGTTCCTTCACTACCCGTTGCCTGCCGGAAGACTACAGAGACACCCTCTTTAGAGAACTCAACTTCCGAACCCAAGGAGATGAAGAATCTTTGACAACGTTTATCTACGCTAATAATGCATACTTTCAGCGCATTTTGCCAGGTGCCTCAGACGCGGAGATCATTTCTAAAATTAGAAATCAAGCGCACCCTTGATACAAGGCCCTGATGGCGGCCACCAGATTCTACACCCTAGGCGAACTAGAGGAAGCAGCTCCGGGATTTAACGCCACCTTACTCACCATGGACAAGTATGTAGCACCACTGCCCTCAAGCGAGCTGTTGGCCCCGAGTTGGGCTATCTACCACCAAAGAGAGCTGCCACAGTGCAGGAGAGACACCGTCCGCAAGGAAATGAGAGATGTCAAGGTTGCGACCGAGGTCAGAGTCGACCTCCGCTTCAGGACCGCAGACCATCATACCAGCCGCAACCCGCTGCTCGAGGATCAACGAGACCACCATTTGTCAGATATAATAATCCCAGACCAGCTACCCAACAGGTACAGGTCTCTAGAGGGAACGCCGAACCAATAAAAACTCCTGCCGCTGCTCTGAACACCGGAAGCACCACAACCCTTGCTGCGACTAGAGTGATTCCAAAAGTTGCTGCGAAGCCGAGGAGGTTTAATTACTACAACTGTGGGCAAGAGGGGCACTACGCCAACGTTTGCCTAAGAATGTACCAAAAAACTAGACGCGCCGGCAGCCCCTTCCACCGAGGGTTGCGGTCAGGTCTTTGCTTCGGAACCTGGATCATCAGAGGAACCCCGCAAGGACTTAGCGGTGGACTATTTGAAGGAAGCCCAGATGACAGCATACCGAGGATTCTTTGGACTGCTGTCTGAGGACAAGGTACCTTTGATTAACAGTGTTTTAGCTTGTAGACACGTGCAGGCCCTCATTGACCTTGGAGCCTCGGGTTGTATTATCGACCTAGAGATGTGCAGGAAGTTGCCAGACATCATTATCGACACAACAAGAGCCATAAGGATGGAGCTAGTCCCTGGCGAGACAATGGCTTATGGCGAGACCTTGATCAACTTAAAATGGGCCGGAGGATGGAACATCCAATCCTTCGTAGTGGTGTCCGGCGTCAATCAAACGGTAATTCTTAGGAGAGGCTTTTTGTGGGGATCCGCTATCGTTCGAGACGTTGAGAATGGTACGTGGACCTCGAGAAAGCTTCCATGAGTTGTAACCCCCTTCTAAGCGCCTATGCGAGTTTTTCAGCCCGCGTAATTGAGATGGAAGAGTGGCGTGGACGGGTAGATATCTCCGACTGTATGGCTGTGCACAAGCCATCGCTGTTGGGACTGCTTGAACACAACCTCGACCTGTTCAAGTTCAAGCCTGGTGGAGCCGTAGGAGTTTGTCACTGAATTCGCACCTTTGACCATCCACCTGCTTGTTCAGCATTCCAGTCGGAAAATGCTGCCAAGAGGAAACTTATCGCTCAACACCTTGCTGTCTACCTAAAATGTGGAGCCATCGAACGTTCTTGCTCAGCTTGGAGGACATCACCAGTGGTGGTACCCAAACCTGATGGAACCTCGAGATTCTGCGTGGATTTCCGGAATTTCAACGAACTCACCATACCAGATAGCTACCCAATGCAGAACATTGAGGACATCTTATCACGTTTGGGAAAAGCTAAGTGGTTCATGGTGTTGGATTTAGAGAAGGGGTTTTTTCAGATTCCTCTAGCTCCTGAAGCCAGGCAGAAAACAGCATGTAACGGCCCCAGCCATACTGTGTTTTTTCTTTATTTATATAAGGAATTAGAGTTAAGAGAAAATAATAATTGTATAAGGCAATAATATTCGTTAGGATACAAAAATATTCGAGTGGATGTTAGGGATTAGTCATGCCAAGAATTGTTCTCATTGGTGGAAATATTGCACGTGTCCCGAGTGGAATTCCTGTGGGGATTAAGTTGTGGCGTGGGCTACGAATATTTCCATTGGTTGTGGGAAATTCAAATTGGGTGAATGAGGGCGTGAGTTTCGGTTGAAAAGCGTCACTATAAATAATGTGAAAAACGGTGAGAGAGATCTCTTATCTCTTGTGTGATATGTGGAGTGGAGTGAGGTGCTGTGTCGTAGCAAAGGGAAAAGTAGCGTCTGAATTCCAATATCTTGATATAGTTAAATTACAAGTGTTGTATAGATATACTGGGGAAAATCCAAGATTGTGTGAGGTCTGCAGATCCGTGGACAGGGAGTATGGAGGGTATTGTATTAATAAT
This sequence comes from Dysgonomonas sp., assembly GCA_031546965.1. Lineage (GTDB taxonomy): Bacteria > Bacteroidota > Bacteroidia > Bacteroidales > Dysgonomonadaceae > Dysgonomonas_A. Next base: position 6,780 of record JAVBJR010000397.1, on the reverse strand, counting down.
TCTATTTTGTTAATGCATCTTTTGGTTGGATTTGAAACCTTTTAAACTGTGCTAAGCGTTCTCGGGGACTGTTTATGAAACCCGTTAACTTCGGGGTGGTGTTTTGGAGACTGTTTCTTTCGACGGTTCATTAAAATTGTTCTTTATTATCTTTATCTTCTATTTTCTTCTAATATACTCAGTTCTATATTACACCGAGTATTGTGGCAGTTTCAGCTGTTACAAGCATTCTCCGCCCATCAAGGCCTCTTCCAATTCACGGTAATGCCTTTCGGACTACACAATGCGCCGGCCACTTTCCAAAGGTTTATGGACGCAGTACTGGGTGATGCTGCGAGGAAGTGGTGCGAGCCATTTTTCGATGATGTCATCATCTACTCCGAGACCATGGAGGATCATCTAGAGCATCTGGAGGAGATGTGGGCGCTACTTGGTGCAAAGCCGAAATACACCACGGCTTACCATCAGCAAACCAACCTAACGGAGAGGATAAACAAGACCTTGGTTTCCTGTCAGAGGACCTTTACGGAGCAGCATCAGCATTGGGATAGCGGACTTCCAGAGCTGGAATTCGCTATTAACACTGCTCAGCAGGAAAGTACAGGGTTTGCTCCGTGCCAGCTCGTCTTCGGACGGATGCTGCAGTTTCCATGGAAGATGGATGAGGCAAAAGTGGATGAATTGATCCTTCCGAACGACGACGATCTCAAGGATTTTGCCACCAATTTGCTGAACCGTCTTGCAAAAGCTTTCCAGTTTGTCCGGGACAACTTGGACAAAGCTGCCACCAAACAGAAGAAGCATTATGCTAAGTACCGTAGTAATTAAGGTGCGTTTACGGATATGCGTATGCGTTGAAAATTTCCAACTTTGGACTTCGACTGTTGCGCCAGCCATGCGCTAGCCAATCAGAACTGTTCATGAAGGCAACCATTCAAAGTTGTCTCTGATTATTGTGAGAGCGCATGCTCGACTTTCGCTTGGCGCAAGTGTTTTGCCAAGCGCTTGCGCAAAACGCTTGCGCCGTTGGCGCTCCATTGTAAACGCACCTTTATACTTACCTGGTTGGAGATTTGGTTCTTCGAGAGACCCATGTGCTGTCAGATGCTTCGAAGAAATTCAATGCAAAATTGGCTCCCAAGAGGGATGGACCATTCGAAATCGCCAAGATGATCTCGGAGAATGTTGTGCTGTTGTAGGAACCAGGTTCGGACGTCGAACTGGGCACCGTCCACATCTGCCAACTTGCTCCGTACCATACACCTGTCATCCCTGGTTTGCCGCCTGTCCCTCCGAAGAAGTCGAAAAGAGGACGGCCACCAGGTAGTCAAAAGTACAACTTACGGAAGAACAGGGAGCAGTAGCGAGGCCGCTATGTGCTTGTGATCCTCGGTGAGTAGATATTTTTGCTGTTTCGTCGCTTTGTTTTGTTGTTTGTTTTCCCTGCGAAGTTGTTTCCTGAAAGAATAAAGTTGTGGTTAGCTGGTTAATCTGTTTCCGAGTTCGGAATGTTGGTTTTCCTGCTTTCCTACTTACCTGTGTGAAGTCGATGTTTAAAGAGGGACTGACTAGGAGTAGTAGTCTCGAGGTGAACAGTGTGTTCACGGTGTTGTTGTTACGTGGATGTATTTCCTGAAGTTTTAGGAGAAGTTGCGGACCGAAAAGGTTAACATGGTCCTGTGATGCTGCGAAGTGGACGGATAGGGTTAAAATCGTCCAGAGATGCTGCGAAGTTGCAGATTCAGAGGATGAATCTTGCGGTGCTACGAAATTTGGGATGTAGAGGTGATTTCCATTAATACTCAGATACAGATTGCTTTGGACTGTGGTTCTTTAACTCTCTGAACAACTGCTGCTTGCAATTTAATGTTTCCTGCACCTTCCTATCAAAGCACATGCACTGAATGCTTTGTCCCACCCTCCGCTTCTGTAAGGGAACATTCATTAACCCCTGTATCAAACACCTCCCTAAATTTTAACCACATTGCTTCGTTCGACTGATTGCTAAGCAGATCCCACCAGTTAATTGACCCCAACCTGTTACGGAGTCCCACATAATTTGCCCTCTTAAAGTTAGGGACAATCATACAATTATCTATACCAGATTTCTTGCAATTTATTAAGAAATGTATCATATTATGGTCTCTATCTCCTAAATGTCCCTCAATCTCCACTTCTTGCGCTCGATGTGGCTCTGAACTGAGAACCAAATCGAGTGTGTTACCAACAGGCTGCAATTTCCAGTGACCAAACTGAAGGCAGCAGCAGCGATTGAAAATTTTGATGGTACACCAAACCAATCGGGGCTGATCAGGCTCAAGATCCAGGAGGCTACCTTGCAGATACAGAAACATTCTGAACTGATAGACCTTAATCTCACCAAGCTATGGTACTACGAGTTGTATTAGGCTACACTTGGCTGGAAAGGCACAGCCCCTTAGACTTTCGAAAGCGAACAGTAACCTTTAGGGAAAATCCATCGGTTCCAATATCTGGAGATAACTCGAATAATAAAGTTCTTTGCGGGATGGTGGCTACCCTGCCTCTTGGATATACGATTTTCCAGGACATATTCAGTGCGAAACGAGCCACACATCACCAAAATCATGATCCCCATTACTGTGCTATCCAGTTAAAGGAACCAATGGCTAAGTTACCAGCACCTAGAATATACCAGCTATCAGAAGAACGTTTCGAGTTGCAGGGATATCTAGATGAAAGCCTCCACAAAAAATTCATCAGGCCCTCAAAATCCCCAGCTGGGTCACCAATATTCTTTGTAAGGAAAAAGGACGACAGCCTGAGGCCTGTTGTGAATTACCATGAACTTAATGACCTGACGGTGTGGAATGAAGCCCACTTGCCACTGATCTCAGATTTGTTCGATGTCCTGAGCAGAGCCAGGATTTTTACGAAGATCGATTTCAGAAATGCTCACGACGTAGTTCGTATACACAAAGGTTGCCAAGTAGCTCCCTGCGTTCAAAACACCCTGGGGACGCTACGAGTACAGTGTCATGCCATTTGGACTGTCTAGCGCCCCAGCCACTTTTCAAGGGATTATTCAATATCCTGGACAATTTTGTAGTGATATATTTGGATGACATTAATTTTTCTCCCGACGAAGAAACCCATTTGCAGCATGTGACCCAGGTATTAGAACGTCTACGCCAACATCATCTGTATGCCAAGTTGGGAAATGCGAGTTCCACCAACTAGCAAGTGGGATTCTTCGGGTTTGTTATTTTCTGTGCTGGGATCGAGGTGGCAGAAAGAAATATCCAGGTGGTACGAGACTGATCCTTACCTAGTTTGTGGAAAGAACTCCAGCACATAATAATAACTTAGAGAGGGGTGTACAAGGAATATATACAAATTAATTTAGAATCTTCTACTTGTAATTTGTTTCTCCTAATTGTAATATCTCGCCACTTATGTATGGAATCGGCCATTACAAGAGAAACTAATGACATGACACGCTTGTTTCGGCCTTATGGGCCTCATCAGGTGCCATGAACTTTTAAACACACAACGAGTTTGTAGTCAGAATTATTATGGATTTGAACTCGCTACCTCCAATACTGGATGCAAGCGCTCCAGCCCACTGAGCTACAAACTCATTGGTACCACCCAAAGGCAGATATGCTTATATGGATAATAACCTGCGCAGTACACTGCGCAGGTGCCTGCGAGCAGGAGAAAGCAGAATGGGTCCACCAGATATTTCTGCGCTCTGGATGACGTCACAGCGCGTAAACCAGCATGTTTGCGCCAAGTTTCGGTTTGAGTTTCAGCATTGTGCGTCCTTGTTATTAAAAACATGGATGTTGATCAGCTGATCATTCAAGTTTACCAGTGGGAGCCATTGTGGAGTCAAGCCAACAAAGATCATCACAATAGATTCATTTTGGATAAAATGTGGGCAAGTGTAGCAAACGCACTGGGTTTTACAAGTAAGCAAGATTTATTTTTATTATATTAGCCAAAACACAATAAATCCAAATAAATATGAATTTGACAATATACAATTTTAATGACATAAATTATGACACTTTTATAACAGTACAAAATATTAACAAGTCAGATTATGTATTTCCCTCATTAAATTAATTTACACATGTCTATATTTTAATGACGAAACTTTTTTAGGATATTACAAAATATTACCCAATTTTATTTGCAAGTGAGGTTATTTATTTCCCGCATTAAATTCATTACACATGGCTATATTTTAATTATATACATTATGAAAGGTTTTAAAATATTACAACGTATTACAGAATATTACAAAATTTTATGGGCAAGTGAGATTATTGATTTCCCGCATTAAATTGGTTACAATCGTTTATAAATAAATGATATAAATTATGAAACTTTTTTAGAATATTACAAAATATTGGCAAATGAGACAATTTATTTCCAGTATTAAATTATACATGTGTATATATGTTGAACCTGTTGCTGATTTCAGTTCATACGGTTTCTGCATAAAAACATTTTAAATGCTTCTCTTATTGTTTTAGCAGCTTCGGATGGCCTGCCAATTTGTTGTAGCGGTTGAAGGTGTGCATCTGATAAAAATTGAAAATCTTTTGCCTCATTTAAATGTTGTTCAAATCTTTCCCTATCTATGATGATATTCTGCAAAACACAAGTGCTTTCACAATAGAATCACAAGTATCTACATTTGTTTCAATAGTTTTTGCCAGTAGTCTCTATTTTGAAAATAGAATTCCAAATGCACATTCAACCGTTTTCATTGCCCTGGACAATCTTTTGTTAAAATACTCATTTTCAACATTATTAAGTTGGTGCAGTCCATATGGCTTCATTAAATTATTGAGCGACGGGAACGCCTCATCGCCAATAAACACAAATGGCATTTTTATATTTGTGTTTGGTAACATGTCATCATGAGGAATAATGAGATTGTGTTTGTAATAACTTGAAAATAGGAGAGTTGCGAAATATCCCTGCATCACTCTGTTTGCCAAATCCACCCACATCTATCATAATAAATCTGTAATCTGCATCTGCAATGGCTAACAATACAATTGAAAAGAAGTGTTTATAGTTGAAATACATGGACCCAGAATTGGGAGGGCAGGTTACTTTCACGTGTTTCCCATCAATTGCTCCAATGCAATGTGGGAAATTCCAAACATTGTAGTACTGCCGTGATATTTTAATGAAATCCTCCATTTTCGGTGCTGGCATATGTAATGGCTGCAAGACATCCCAAACAGCCTCCACCGCTTCCTTTACAATCTTGCCAACAGTAGAAAACCCCATGCGGAATGAAAATCCTAGGCTCCTGCATGACGTTCCAGTTGCTAAGTACTTACAAATAATTTAATGAATGCCACAATTTCTGTTAAAGTGCTGTGAATGACCACACGTGCTGAAATTTAAGAAATACATTATATTCATTATAGAGGATCAAGTGCACACTAAGTGGAAATACCTGAGAGAGACATTTGGGAAAAAGTACCAGGAAAATTGTAGGGGTCGATCTGGAGACTCAGCGGAGGAAACAAGTGTGAGCGAATCATGGCCACATTTCAGGATCTTAATGTTTTTGAAAAATCAATTCACGTCTCGAAAAACTACTGGTAATCTCACTAAACAATTTACCAAACTTGGGACCCAACAAGAGGTACAACACTCTGCCCAACGACAAGTACAACATGGGGCCCAACATGGAGCTTACAGAGCCACTCAAGAGGTCCAATTAACTACTCAAGTTCCTGAAAAAGATATTGAAGTATCATACAATATTCCAGAATATAATGTCACCTACATAGTTCCACCAGCACAACAAATATCTGAAACGAGCAATTCTTTGGAGACAACATCAACTGCATCGCATTCACTCTCATCTGCACCATCCCAAAATGTTTTAGAAGAAACACCTGTTCCAAAGAGGGCCAAACGTTCGGGTGATCCGATTGGGCATGCACTAGTCAACATCGAACAGCAGAAGCTTAAAGGAGAACTGACACGGTTTTGTAAGGTACCCTGATAATCAGCTAGTAAGTAGTTATTGTATCCCTTATAACACTGGCTAAAGCAGAAATTGATTAAAAATTGAAGAAAAAAAGTTATTAGCGTTTTACCGATTTACCTTGTGCTGTCACAATAGCGCAGTATGAAGTACCGGTTGCATCAAAACGAATGAAACGTCTTCAACCAATGACATCCTAGTGAATGACGTCATGGTACAAACTGAATTTCCAAATGCAAACGAATGCATTGAAGTCCCGCCCAATCATAGCTCAGCCAATCTTGAAAACTCGGCTCTCCCGTCGTCGACGTGATTCACGCGAGGCGAACAATGAGCGCCCTATGCTCGTAGCCGCTCGCAAGCCGCTCGATTCCCAGTGCCGTTTTCAGTGCCGTTTCCATGGAAACGCTTTGGCCGCGCATTCGGTAAAACGCTAATAACTTTTTTGTTTCAATTTTTATTCGATTTCTGCTTTAGCCAGTGTTATCAGGGTACCTTACAAAACCGTGTCAGTTCTCCTTTAAAACTAAATTTGGTATGTGGTGCAGTTGAGTATATAACTTGTGTGCCTTAAAGGGACAGTCCACTCTAAAATGAAAAAAACATATGTTGTGCGCAACGAAAAACTATACAACTTTGCAATTGGATGTTAAGAAATTCGCGATAGTTAACGAGAAATTAAATGAAAACCGCGTGATTTCGGCGTTTCAACGTTCCATTTGCCACCGGCAAAACGGCGGGGAGAACGCCGTTCGATCGGTCGGTCCAAGGGTCGA
>JAVBJR010001196.1:0-2905 GCA_031546965.1 Dysgonomonas sp. | reverse complement strand
AATGCCTTGTAACACTCGTCACCATACAAAATCCCTTGATGACTTAAATACAAGAAAGTTATGGCATCTTAGAAGCTGCATGACATTCATCATAGATAATCTCCAATATTACCTTCAGGTATAATTAATATAATAAAGTTGTAACATGTTTATAGTCATTTTGGATTGTATAGATAGTAAGAAAGATGGTAATAAAGGTTTTTATTGTATTAGGTTGATGTGATTGAAAGCCAGCATAGTGTCTTAATGGATAAGATCAAGTCAATGGATTTCTTTGATGACATTCAGATGGCCCATAGTTTCTTTTTAGCTACCGTCACGGCGCAAACTTTCATATCGATGAAACCGGTGAATGTTTTTATAGAATTGGAACAATTTGTTAATTTGTTAATTTATTATTTATTAATTCTAAGTGAGTTGTTTATTATTCCAGGTTTCTCAGTCACTAAGAGAAGTTTTCAATTTATGCGAATCGTTTTGCAATCTGGTGGAACAAATAGCACGCGGCACATCACGAGAAACGATCTCGAATGAAGTGGAGGAATATTCCAAGAAGTTCTTTCTGCAGACGCAGTTACTGTTGAGGATCTTGTCCAGCATCCGCAGCCATCAAGCCAGTCCTCATCTTGGACAACTTCTCACCAGGATTGACTTTAATAAGTATTTCTCAAATGCGACTGCTGTCTAAATAAATTCAATTAAATTGTACGTAAACCCATATAGTTAAACTACAATTTATTTTCCACTAGTTACTTCAAAAATAGCTACTAAAATATACAGTTTTATTGATATAATCTTGATATAATATTTATAATTTAGTCTTGTTTTGGAAAGAAACCATCAAACAGGTTTTTGAAGATCCTTTCGTACGACGGATCGCGTTGTTCGTGTTCGGCCGGTTGCTTTTTATCAATGGACCACTGTTTCTTTCTTGGACACTGGTCATCAGGACTTTCTACAAATATTAACAAAATATTAACAATTAAAACAATGGTATCAATGACAATTTTAAAAGTATATTTTTATTATTATTTTATAGCCATATAATTTTATTGCGTAATTTAAAAATCATTTTGGTCTGAAAAGTCTTGATACAAACTTGTAGCAAAAGTTTTGCTTCAATCTAATTGTTTCAATCTAATTACCATTAGGTTTTGCAGTTATAAATTCCTTGCTGGCCTTGTCGTTTGCATTTTGCCAAGTTGTAACGTTGCCATCACGTTGAGTGATCGTGGTTTCAACGTTGCCGTGAATGTCTCGGACAGTGCGGCGTTGTTCCACTTTCTAAACAGTATATAGTATAGTCTTTTAATTTGTATTAATGAATAAATTATAAAGCAAAGATGAAGACTTACACCATCAGATTTTATAGTTATTGATGTAATGCTGCTGCTGTAAACACGAGGAACATTTTGGGATTTGCTAGGTATTAAACTTGGTGTCAGGTCTAAAATGCTCTGTCTTTTTGATCTTATTTCCTCATCAATATCTAAAGACAGTGTCATTTACCTTTTTAAATTAATATTCGAGCTAAAAATACTATTATAATACATAGTATTAATTAATTAATATTAAATTACCATTGTCCTCACGGGTTTCTTGAATATTATTGAAATCTGGCCACTTCCACCAACGTTTCATCTGTGAAATAGTTTACAAATTAGTTTGTTTGTAGATATTGTACAATATATGTTCAATTAAATAATTAAAATTAATTTTACAAATGGTGTTCCTATAGAACCATCATGTGGGATTGATTTTATTTCTGGATCTTGTGGCAATCTCGGTGGCAATGGACCATCAGGTTGCTTCAGCAACTCGTCCCTAGGTGAAGTGAACCGTTTAGGCACAGTGTCATCATCATGGTCCAATGAATCTATCAATAACAATTTTTTTTTCAATTTTTGTTACAATATTGAACTCAGGAAAAATAATTTTTAACGTTTCTTGCAATGCAATACAGTTGCATGCAACATTATTGCACGAGCCCTTAGAAGAAATAAGCAACGTGTGACATACTGTTGCATGGGATTGATGATCAATGCAATAAAGTTGCACGAGAGTATGTATATATTTCATTAATTTACCGTGAATTGTGGCAGATTCAAATTGTGAAAACATGTCATTCATATCTGCAAATAATCGATCGAAGTGTTGGAATATGGAAAAACCTTGGAAATCATTGAAACCGGGATTTTGAGAACCAAAACCACCCAAATCGTCATCCAATCTGAAAATAATTGCATTAAATCGCATTAAATTATATTGACAATTAGTTAAAATAATGTTTTAGTAATTATTACAAAAACCATAATGAAATTCCACTTACGTTTCATCCTTTTTACAGCTTGGAAGTCCAAAAAACCTCCTGAATACACTGTCCATTTTCTAAAATCGAAGTACAATCGCAGCTGATGCGAGCTGACGACTAATATTATTACTTACTACGTCACAATTTCTCTCAACCAATCGGCTGCAAGTACGCATTGCAATCAACCAATAAAACGCGTTGATGACGTCATTCCCTCTGACTCGCTTTACGAATGTGATGAAATCTCACGCAATTTATGACAAAATTTCGTATTAGCTAATTCCAGACCCATAAAATTTAATATCTTACTGGATTAAATACAAAACTAAGCACTATAATGTATTATTCCGATTATAGTATTATATTTATTCACACAAAAGCAGGATTTCGATTTTATAGACAATAGTACTAAACGAGCAATGAGCTGGCAACACCGTTCCATTCATTTTTTTCTGTCTATAGTAATTCCCGGCCAAACCTTAGACTAAATAGGCGGAGCATGCACCACACTGCAACCAATGGCATACCGTAATTCAGTATGTATCGATCTGTATCGATACAAGAAGTACTATTTTTTGCCCTGTAGCCCCGCCC
>JAVBJR010000142.1:0-4325 GCA_031546965.1 Dysgonomonas sp. | reverse complement strand
GTTTTTGGAACGTCTGAATCAAATTTGGAGTATTATGTGTCAACTTTCTCAATTCGGTAACAATATCTTGTTGTGCATAAAAATAGTCTTCGCAAGCTTCGGCAGTAATTGCTTCTATACGTCTGATACCTGCCGCAATTGAACTTTCGTTAACGATGCGGAAAGATCCTATACGTCCTGTTGTCGAAATGTGAGTACCACCACAAAGTTCTACTGAATCTCCAAAACGGATCACACGTACCTCTTCGCCGTATTTTTCGCCGAATAGTGCCATTGCTCCCATTGTTTGAGCTTCTGCGATAGGAACTTTTCGAGCTTCGTCAAGTACAATATTTTCTCTTATTTTAGAGGTGACAAAACGCTCTACTTGGCGAATTTCTTCATCCGTTAGCTTTTGGAAGTGCGAAAAGTCGAAACGCAAAATTGCCGAAGAAACGTAAGATCCTTTTTGTTCTACGTGCGTACCGAGTATCTCTCTCAACCCCTCGTGCAACAAATGAGTTGCTGTGTGATTGCATTCGATAGCTGTACGTCTTTCGGTATTGATATGAGCTACAAAATGAGCTGTAATGTCTTTCGGTAATTTATTGGTGATGTGCTGAGTGAGGTTATTCTCACGTTTCGTATCGATAATCTCAATTTTCTCATCATCAGCAATTAACCAACCTGTATCGCCAACCTGTCCACCCATTTCGGAGTAGAAAGGAGTACGATCTAATACTATTTGATAAAATTCGTTATTCTTTTGTTTAACTTGGCGATAACGAAGTATTTCGGCTTCGCATTGAGTAAAATCGTATCCGATAAACTCTTGTTCGCCTTCACGTATCACAATCCAGTCGCCAGTTTCAACCGCGGCAGCATTGCGGGCGCGGTCTTTTTGTTTCTGCATTTCGGCTTTAAAACCTTCTTCGTCAACACTCATATTATTTTCACGTAATATAAGCTCTGTTAAATCGAGAGGAAAACCATATGTGTCGTATAAAGTAAAGGCATCCAACCCTTTCAGAACGGTTGAGTTGTTGGCTCTTGTTTCGGCAATCTGTTTGTCCAGTAATTTTATACCTGTGTCTAAAGTACGTAAAAATGATTCTTCTTCTTCCTGTATAACTCTTGTAATCAACGTTTTTTGTTGAAGTAGTTCGGGATATGCGTCGCTCATCGACTCGATTAGGGTAGGGATCAGCTTATACATAAATGCTTTATGCTGATTAAGGAACGTATATCCGTAACGAACAGCACGACGTAAAATACGACGGATTACATATCCTGCTTTGGCATTCGATGGCAATTGTCCATCAGCAATAGAAAAGGCAATCGTACGGATATGGTCTGCGATAACACGCATAGCTATATCTTTTTTCTTGTCTTCGCCGTATGTACTGTTCGACAATTCACCGATAGCTTTGATTAACGGTTGAAATACATCTGTATCGTAATTGGAAGTTTTGCCCTGTACCGCCATGCAAAGGCGCTCAAATCCCATACCTGTATCTATTACTTTGGCAGGAAGTCCTTCGAGTGATTTGTCGGCTTTGCGGTTGAATTGCATGAAAACAAGATTCCATATTTCGATAACATCGGGATCTTTGTTAACTAATAATGCACCGTCTACTCTAGCACGTTCTTCATCCGAACGGATGTCGATATGTATTTCTGAACAAGGACCGCAGGGACCTGTATCGCCCATTTCCCAGAAATTATCTTTTTTGTTTCCGTTGATGATTCGCTCCTTAGGTAAATATTTAACCCAAAAATCGGCTGCTTCGTCATCGCGAGAAAGCCCGTCTTCGGGCGAACCTTCGAAAACGGTTACATATAATCTTTCTTTATCGAGATTTAGAACATCGGTAAGATATTCCCATGCCCATGCAATGGCTTCTTCTTTGAAATAGTCTCCAAACGACCAGTTACCGAGCATTTCAAACATGGTATGGTGATAGGTGTCGTGACCTACTTCCTCTAAGTCATTATGCTTTCCGCTTACACGCAAACATTTTTGAGAATCCGCTATTCTAGGGTATTTGATAGGTGCATTTCCCAAAATGATGTCTTTAAATTGATTCATACCTGCATTGGTGAACATCAATGTGGGATCGTCTTTAATCACCATAGGAGCCGAAGGTACAATTTGATGTCCTTTAGACCTAAAAAATTCTTTGAACGAATGGCGGATTTTTTTAGAAGTCATGATATTTGTAACTATGTATTTTGTTTTACAGATTCTTAATAAATAATAGTTTGCAAAAATAAGCTAAAAACTTTACTTTTGTGCGCATCTCAATGAATAAATTTGAGGTGACTTTATCTTAAAGAATGGCAAAAAAGGTATTTTATATATATAATCCGCAATCGCTAACCTATGAGCGGGTTTATCCTAGCCTGGGAAAAAAAATATTTATAATCGTCCGTAATCTTTTGGGAGGTATCATCTTGGGAGCCGTAGGCTTTTGGGCTTTGATGTATTATGTTCTCGATTCGCCTAAAGAGATGGAACTCAAGAAGGAAAACCGCTTGATACGTACACAGTATAATGTTTTGTCTAAAAGGATGGATAATGTATCGGAAGTATTAAAGGATATCCAACAGCGAGATGATAATATGTATAGGGCTATTTTCCATGCCGATCCTATTGCCTCCGAAATTAGAAATTCTGCAACAGGTGGTATTGGCAGGTATGATTATTTGATGGAATTATCGAATCCCGATTTAATTGTTCAGACATCGAAAAAAATAGATATTATTTCTAAACAATTATATGTTCAGTCTAAATCGTTTGATGAAATTTTGGATTTGTCTAAACAGCAAAAAGATCGGTTGCAGCATATACCCAGCATACAGCCTGTAGCCAATAAAGACCTTTCGCGTGTGGCATCGGGTTACGGAACGCGTATCGACCCTGTGTATGGAACGTTGAGGTTTCATGCCGGTATGGACTTTACGGCTAAGGAAGGAACTGATATTTATGCTACCGGTGACGGTGTAGTTACTTGGGCTGAATGGAGACAAGGCTACGGTAATTGTATTATGATAGATCACGGATATGGTTTTGAGACTTTATACGGTCACATGAGTGCTTATGTAGCTAAGGTAGGACAACAGGTAAAACGTGGCGAACTTATTGGTAAAGTAGGTAGTACAGGTAAGTCTACAGGACCCCACTTGCATTACGAGGTACATGTGAAGGGTAGCCCCGATAATCCTGCCAAATATTACTTTATGGATTTGACTCCGGCTGAATACGATCAGATGTTGCAGATTGCTGCTAACCATGGTCAGGTAATGGATTAATCAGTTAACAGTCATCAGTTAACAGTCGACATTGATTGTAACTCGTAACTCGTAACTCGTAACTGTATATGATAGATTTTAGTAACAGTAAGAAATTATATTTTACCATAAAAGAGGTAGCTAGTCACTTTGGGGTAAATGAGTCTCTTCTTCGCTTTTGGGAAACCGAATTTAAGGAAATTAAACCTCGCAAAACCCAGGGAGGTATACGCCAATATACTAGAGATGATATAGAGGCGATAGAATTGGTGTATTCTTTAGTCAAAAATAAAGGTTTAACTTTAGAAGGGGCACGCCAAACTTTAAAGGTAAAAAAAGACGAGGAAACCCGCCGTCTCGATTTAATTCATAAACTAGAGGATATCAAAAAAGAACTCAATGAGTTGAAAGAGGGTTTGGATAGTTTGTAAAAAGATTCATTACGTATTTCGATGTAGGGGCAGGGCTCTGCTCTGCCCGCAGAATAGGAACTTTTACGATGAGGGTGGAGTAGAACCCCACCCCTACAGAAGACGACAAGAAGTGTTTTAAAGGAATTAATATTGATATGTATGCAGTAGAAACGAAAAGTTTTCGCTGCTTTTTCTTTTTACAGAAAAAATAATCTCTTTCTATTGCAAAATCCAAATAAAAGCACCTACTTTGTATTTCAAAGTAAAAAATGTATGGATAGCAATTTAGATGATTTAAGATATATTCGTTCTACTATGGAACGGTCTACAAAATTCCTCTCGTTAAGTGGAATTTCGGGAGTGGTGGCAGGTTTAGTAGCATTATGTGGGGCTTTTGTTGCTTATCTTATAATGACAAGGGCATTTTCGGTAACGGGGAATGTTTTGTGTGATCTTCTTATTTTGGCTACTATTGTATTAATTTGTGCTTGTATGTCCGGAGTCTAAGTACATGACAAAAAATACAATTCTGTAATAATCAATACATTAGTGGTAAAATATTAGGAAAAGACCTTGATTTTTAGTATCTTGTAAAGAAAACTTCGCGGTTTTTTGATTACGATATGCAAACCAAGGTCTCGA
>JAVBJR010000130.1:0-6673 GCA_031546965.1 Dysgonomonas sp. | reverse complement strand
TATTTTTTACTGATGTTTACAAAACTATTGTTCCCGCCAATCCTTTTTTTGGCATAATTTCAATAAACTGGGAACTTTTCAGGGTATGCTCCAAAACCGTGTCAGTTCTCCTTTAAAGGACACTCTTTTATTTGTACTTTTTTCTGTTTCTGGGCGTTTTACGGATGCCTTACAAAAATTTGTAAATATTAACGATTTTTGTGTAATTTTATAATGGCACAAAACAGCATCATAAATTGTTCGGCTACATAATCGAAATATCTAAGGATATAAACTTTGTTCATGTTATTCCACACAGTGCTGTGATAACGGATTTTTGATATCTTTAGTATTTTTCAGTAATGTGTGAAAAACCCATTTCCCAAATTTTCAACAACAATGATTTTTCAATCAATACTGATAAAAATACCCAACGTTCGTTATCACAGCACTGTCCGGAAGAACAACTACAAAATTCATACAACAGATTTCGGTGCAATAGTGTAGAAAATTGACGGCATGCTCAGTGCATGATATTGAAAAATTATACGCAAATCATTAACATATGTGAATTTCTACATGGCTTCAGTGACACAAACAAAAGTGTGGAAATTCTAAGAGAAGGGGAGGAGACTTTCTCCCACTTCCAATCCCAAAAGTACCAACATCGAGTGACAGGCATATAACAAAAAGAGCATATCTTGGACTATTAAGTCTAATTCATTGGTGTTTTCCCTGGTCTTCAATAGAGCCCATGTTATAACGAACATCATGTTGAAAAAAAGAACACCCGGACTTAGACTGCAAACCTAACCCCCCCCCCCCCGCTTAATAGCAGCGACATCCACACGGACCGAACTGCTTACGCCGGGCCTGAACTGAGTCAAGAGTGATTCGCGCTATAGTGTCCGACGGCTAAGGACAGTATATTTGGTGGCCCGTCCGGGATACCCCTTTACCAACTGATCTTCTTCATCTTCGATTCCGAGCCGCGGCAGCATTGATCCGAACCATCCCCAAGCGGTTTTGTGATCTGCTGCTGCGCCAGAGCTCGCCAATATACAGCGAGCTTTGGGGTCCAAATGTGCGCGGATCGCGGAGTTCGAACGTTTGGAGGAGCATCTGCAAGAGCCCAGGGATCGTTATTCAGCGTAGTTGGCAGAATTTGGGACATGCAACCCAGCGTGGAGTGTCTTCTTCTGGACCACGAGCCACCATAACACAGTAAGTGCAACTTAAATTTGCATAAATGCTGCAATTTAGGTGGCGCTAGGGTAAAGTAGGCCACATAGTTAAACGTTATTATGGAGCCCAACCCTGCTGAAGGACGCTCTGAACCGGCGTCGCAGGGGGCGAAATCGTAAAGGGGACGTCCGAGGCAGATTGTTCCCATCACCCCAACAACGACAGTGGATGCAGTTCCATCCGCGTCCACGGCCGACAAATCTGCAACGGTTGCATCGACAGTTAAGGAGCGGGCCGCCACTCGTTCCCAGCCTCTTGGAGAAGCACAGACAACAGCAAGTTCTGTGGCTGACACCATTGTTAGCACCATGTCACAGGCCACTGCTGCAATTGCAGCATCGGTGGTTACTCAGGAATCTCTCCCTGTGCGAGAACGCATGGGATCGAGACTGAGTAATGCAACGGACATAGACGCAGTCGAGTTCTTCTGCAATCTTCCCTTCGCCACGTCACCGGGAGCTGGCCGCTCGAGCGTGGTACGTAGTAGAGCACCTAGTGTTGCTCCGTCCGTTGCCAGTGGCCAGAGAGTGGCGACCACACCACAGGGGACCGGCCGAACCAGTGTGGAACGATCGAAAGCGCCGAGTGCTGCTTTGTCCGCCGCGAGTGGCCAGGAAGTGGCGGCTGCACCACCAGCCACTGGCCAAACAAATGTGGTACGTTCAAGAGCACCTAGTGTTGCTCCGACCGCCTCCAGTGGCCAGAGAGTTGCGGCCGCGCCACCAGCTACTGGCCGAGCAGTGGCACGTTCCTGAGCGCCCAGCGCTGCTCCGTCCGCCACCAGTCGTCACACAGTGGCGAGTGCGAGAGCGCCTAGTGTTGCTCCGTCCACCACCAGTGGTCAAGGTGCGGCACATTCAAGAGCGCCTAGTGCTGCTCCGTCTGCTGCTAGTCGCCAGGAAGTGGAACAAGCAGGAGGTGATGGTGGACCTCAGGAGGAAGCACGGAGCATAGCTTCCAGGAGCTCCCGAGCACCCTCAGTTGTCGTGCAAGCAAACCGTGAAAGACGGCCGCATATGGCCGACACCTTGGACTCGGTGAGCAGGCTCCTTGGTGTCCATGTAGAAGAACACAAAGAAGCGGCGATTGTGCGGTGTGTGGCTGCACTTACACAGATGGAAAGTAGAGTTAGGTAGGCAACTCATAGCATGAGGAGTGCCCACACCTCTGCTTTTGCGGAAAACCAGAGGCGTAATCTAGCCCCCGGTTCATATTTGGATCCAGCTCCGGGTCCCGACCCAGACAGAAGGAGCAATAATGGAGTGCAAAGATCTCATCGTTCATCTGTCTCCGCAGTAATAGCGGCTCCTCGTCACACCGAGGTGAGTGGAGTTACTCGTCACACAGTGGCAAGTGGAGGCTTCCACCGCATGGGGCTGAACGCTACCTCCCGTTCAGCGGCTCCGGCCGAAGTTGCCGGCCCAGCTGCAGGAAGAGTAGCAGCTCCCCCGCGTAAAGCAACGGAAAGACTGGCTTCGGTGGTGGTAAGCGGTGAACCAGTGCATCGTTTACACGATATTCCTCAGGTTCTCCTGGATAGGTGTAAGCCAGCCTTTACCACCTCCTGGAGCAATCCGGGTCCACTGTAGCCTTTCCAAAAGAAGGCACCACTGTTCGACCCGTTGGCTGGCCAGCCAGCTCTGGACTTCCAGCTCGCATTGAAGGAGTACATCGAACACTATGGGTTCACCAAAGAGGTGGTCCAAACTATTGTGCTCCCTTATGTGCTCGTTGGAGCAGCTAAGGAGTGGTTGACATTCCCAATAAAGGACCTGTGGACTTGGGCATCGTTCCAAAGACATTTCTTGGCCTACTATCTTCCCAAGGACTTCCACACCCAGATGATGCGGGAATTAGATGGTCGTTATCCAGGCGACGAACAACCGCTTTTGAGCTTCCTCACAGTGATTGAGGAATACTACGAAAGCGCATCTCCGGAAACGCCGGGTAAGCTAGGGTGGAACGGGTTGCACGACAGGCGCACAAGGAGTTCCGACCCTACATCTACATGTTGCGATGCAAGAATTTGGCGGAACTCGCAGAGTCTGCCAACAGCATTTAGCGTATTGTGGAAGACGCGGGATTCGAAGGAGTACCGCCACCAAAGAATACCATCCTTATGCCGCGTCTCGGATGGGACAATAAACCCAAACCGGCTAAGGAAGCTGCGTCTGCGACACCGGGTCCTCCTGCAAAGCAGGTGAGACCGACGGCTCAGCCGGAAGCAGGGAAGAGTTGGAACCGCAATTGGAAACAAGGCGGTGGCGGTGCAGCAACGGGTACCAAACCGGCTGCGCCACCGGCCGCTGGAGCTCCGGCTAAACCTGCGGCAACGGAGGCAAAGCCAGCTGTAGCGGCTGCTGCTACCTCTGCAGAACCCGAACGTGGTTAACCCCAGGGACAGGCGAAGAAACCACTTGTACGCTACAAGTGCAGTCAAGAGGGCCTCTTTGCCGAGAATTGCCCTAATACAAAAAACTGAGGAGTCCGGCTGTTGGCAGTGACCATGCAGATGGCCGGAGGAAGAAACCCAGAATGGCTAAATGGGTGGTTCCTGTAGAGGAAGCCGAGTCGGGACATACCATGGTCTCTTCGGAGATATGTCGGACGACAAGACCCCACTTATGCGTGTCAAGCTAGCCGGTAAAGTCGTACAGCCACTCCTGGATCCTGGCACATCCGGCTGCATCATAGACTACGACCTGTGCAAATCTTTGCCAGGTGTGACGATAAATACAGCTGCTCCGGTACGGATGGAGACGGCCGCTGGTCCTACCACTTCTGCAGGAGTTGCCTGCATGAAGGTGGGATGGGTCGGAGGTTACCGTCTCCAGACGTTCGTGGTGCTGCGGGGTCGTCGGCAGGCCGTCATCTTGGGACGCGACTTCTTGCGGGTTGCAGGAATCGTTCCAGTTATGGCTAATGGTACTTGGTCTTCTCGGCAAATGCCTGGAGTTGACGTGCCGTTCGAAGCCCCGATGTCCTTTATGGCATGCATGCTGGCTGGTATGCACGTAAGGCAGGAACGGGTGGAACACTCCGCCTGTCCCACCGCGTACCAGTCACAACTTTTGGATATGCTTAATACGCATGCAAATACCTTCCAGAATAAACCTGGAGTGCCCAAAGGTGTAAAGCATGTCATTAATACAGGGACCAGTGCACCTGTACGAAGTCCTGTCCGGCCCATGAACAACGCCAAGCATTTGATCGTGGTGGAAAAGCTGAACCAGTGGATTGCTGAAGGTTTGGTGGAGCGGTCCAACGGCCCTTGGTCGTCTCCTGTAGTGATAGTCCACAAGAAGGATGGTACCATCAGGCTGTGTGGTGACTATTGCAACCTGAACAGCGTTACCATCGCTGATCAGTACCCCATGCTAAGGATCGATGAGATTCTCTCTCGGCTTGGGAAGGCGAAGTACTTCACTTCCCTGGATCTGTACCACGGCTACCTACAGGTTGAGATGGCTGAGGAGGACAAAGCCAAGACTGCCTTTCAGACCCCTCGTGGGCTGCGGCAGTTCAAGGTGATGCCCTTCGGGGCCACGGAACGCCTCGGACCATCTTACAGCGCCTGATGGAAGACGTCTTAGGGGAAGCCTACTGGAAGTGGGTGATGGCGTATCTCGATGACATCGTCATTTATTCAGACACCATCGAGGACCATGTAAAGCATGTGAGGGATGTGTTGGACCAAGGAGTTATATACTGTATCAGGAGGTCCGATCGCGATTTACAGAACGGCTAGACGCTTTCGAAATGATGTCATGCGTTTTCGAACGTCTCCAATGAAAAATTCGATCTGGCACGCCCTCCGCCGCCATTATGGGTTTAGAACATCTGGTTCTAGCATTGATTCCGAGGCAATTAGCTGCAGTTTCCAATGGTTTTATTGGTTTGGCTGGCGCCAACGGATAATAAACAGCAGTATTTTCAGTTAGGAATAAGATAAGGGTAACCACAGGTTCAGATAAATATATTCATTTACAGGCTTCCCACTGAACGGATATATTTTAATTATGGACTTAATTCTCTATGAAATATGATATAAAACTTATAAAAATCGTTGTTTTTGGTTGCTAACAAAATAGTGTTGCGGTAATGAATGATGTTGCTAGAAAAAAAATTAAATCGCAATACAAACGATGCAGTATTATTGTCAAAAAATACATAACAATAAAAAATACAAATGTGTTTTCAATGAATTTGGTTCAAAAATTACATGTATCACCAGTTACTTTTCTATTAAAAAATGCTGCAGTTTGTACCATATAATTGCACTTGTTTTTATAAAATTACACAACTGCAATTTTATGGTGCGAAGGGCAGCACTTTTTGTAACAAAAAAATAATTGTAATACATAATTTTTGCAACAAATTCATTGCAATATACATTTGGATTTTTGAACGTTTTGTGTTCTTGACAAGTTTTTGTTTGGCAACATTACTCATTACCATAACAATATTTTGTTAACAAAAAATAACGATTTTTATAGGTTTCATAGCATATTTCTAATATAATAAGGGTCCGGAATTAAAATATCCGTTCAGTGGGAAGCCTGTAAATGAATAGGATATTTATCTGACCATGTGGTTTACGTTTTCTTATTCCTAACTGAAAATACTGATGTTTATTATTTCTTGGGGACAACCAAACCAATAAAACCATTTGAAATTGCAGCTAATTGCCTTGGAATCAATGCTAGAACCAGGTGTTCTAAACCCATAATGGCTGCGGAGGGCGTGCCAGATCGAATTTTTTCATTGGAGACGTTCGAAAACGCATGACGTCATTTCGAAAGCGTCTAGGGGTTCTGTAAATGGCGATTGGACCTCCTGGTATACAGCTCCTTGATCATATGTATGTGCACGGACTATCAGGACAGTATTTGCTGTATTTACAAATACTTTCCGGATTGAGGCATTGCATGTCCAATTTATGTGTTTTTTGGTCCATTAATTGGAGTCTTGTTTGTCGATTTTTCTCAGAGAGCAAATGTTTTTTTTTCTCATGATGTTCACATCAGATATGCTAATGTGAAAATATTTCACAAATCACCAGATAGTCAGAAATAATTTAAAACATGGCAACTCATGATCAGACATGTCAAAACCTGTTATAGTATTGTGTAGTCTTTCATTACTTGGCTAATGATGTAAAAAAAATGAATATCCGCAGATTTCTTTGAAAATAATTTGATTTTTGATGGGTGTTCCAAACTTTTAGCCAAGGCTGTATTAAACATTGTCATATGGACTTCACTCGCATTTATGAACTTACAATTTTTTGAGAATCACGGGCTCATCCAATTTTACTCGGCAATCCCTTCCTCGGATGTTGATTTCCGCTTGCGATTTTTGCGTGCAGAAGATTTGCAGTCGTTTTCGTCAGGCTTTGTTGCCGGACAGTTCAAGCAGTTCACAATTACAGGAATCACGACAGAAATGC
>JAVBJR010000063.1:0-4377 GCA_031546965.1 Dysgonomonas sp. | reverse complement strand
CATACCTTAGGTAACGGATTTCAAAAATAATCGGCACAGGCTATCAGGTATACTACCTGTCGTTACAAAAAAATTGAGTTTGATTCGTTGAGCGATTACAGAGATATAACCCAAAGTCGTCTCCTATACCTATAACACACGGGGTCACGAAAAGGCACTGCCACGTCAATCACTTCTTGCAAATCCCTATGGGAGGTGTGGAATGGGCGTGGCCATTTCGCCTAACTTCTATGGCTAATAACTTTTTTTACTAATTTTCACAGAGATTCCGTTTCAACTCATAGTATTTATTCTCTGTCATAATTTTCAGGATACTTTTTTCCCCGTGTCAGTTCTCCTTTAAGTTAATGATTATGTGCTCTATTGTTATTAATGTAAGGCAATTCCCTCAGCTTCGGACACTTTGAGAAAGATGAACAGCGTAATATATCATACATATTTCTTATATTTAACAATTGTACTTCATATTTTTGTAGGATGCATTGAAATATGGTTGTAACAATCATTTTGTTTTTCAGGGGTTCCCAGACTAGTATCCCATTTTCATTTCAATGGCTTCTGTTATATGGTATTGAAAAACATACAAATACAAATAAATTAATTGATGTCATTGATTTTTACGAAGTTTATATATGTTTGTCGTGAATGGTGTTAGTGTGTTTGTTTGTTTGCAGTGACGGCGCTTGTGGCAACGGACTTTAAAAGCTCAAATTCATAATTTACACTTGTGTCGATTTATAAATAAACTTAGTACTAAAAAAACAAAAAAACTTAGCAGTTTGTGTATACGTTGCTCTGTCAACATATTACTGTAAAATGTAGTTAAAAGTGCTGAATATGCCAACTATCGATTAACAATAAAAACCATCTGGAATTAGGTTTTTATGCGCGAGTCCTAACAATGCCAATTATTAACAATTCGCAAATCTCCATGAATATTTTTAAAGGTTTTTATAGCATATAAAGATTCTGTTATGTCAGTTTTCACAAATGGTTTTTTTTAAACCTGCAATATCTTTTCTCACCCACTAATTATTATGACATCTAAAAACTGAATAACTTAGTGTAACATGTAACAAAATATAAATTGCTATTATACAGTATATATTCAAAAATTAGATATTCAGTGCATGGTGTTTGTTCTTGTTTCACTGTTGTACATTTATATTGGATCTGATTAAAAATAGAATAATTGCATGTAGGTATATATAGTGTTCCTAATTTGTTGTCAGGTTGAACACATTTCTGAACTCGGAAGCAACAACCTGGGTATACTATACATATCCAGTGTATAATATAGCCAATTGTGGAACTCTTCATTTTTTAATGTACCATTGCAATACAGATTTCTCATCATATATTAAAGTATTGTTGCAGATTGGGGTTTTCAGCACTTGATATTAGTTATGAAAGAGTGCACTCGTGTAATATGCATGTTGTTGATATTCATGTTGATATTCATATTCATTTTTCGTATTAGATGCATGCATATCGGAATGCGTTGCATTGTTCATCTTTTAATAAAATATTCATATATGTATACTGCATATCCTTAACTATAGGATTACTCATGCAATTCAAAAACATTTAATAGATTTTAGATAATTTTTTGAACAAATTAATACTAGGAATTAAGAATTAGTAAAACAGAATTTTTTGAGTGAAGCGGTGTCGTAAGTGCAAATATTGCGAAAAAATTTAACCACTGGATAGTAGATAATTTTATAAGATAAACCCTATATGAAAAGCAATATCGATCTCTTTATACATCTAGAACATCCCCAGGGAAATGGGTGACCTTTCATGAAATATGTGCCCTACCTCCTCCAGGACGTTTATGATTTACTTATTTGGACCCTGAATATATAAAAGTTTTTTTTTGCAAATGACGTTGCAGAATTTGACAAACTCTGTATTCGTTTTGTGGAAAATATTATAGAAGGTAGATAAAAAGTACGAGGCTCATTTCAAAAGTAAGGGCCGATTGAGTACAAATCAAAAACTAATAAACGGAAAAATATGTCCCGGTTGTTCCAAACATATACATCACCACTTTATTTTGCACTGTAGTCATTATAATTTTTCAAGCCCCTTGGACTCTGTAAAAAATGTTTTTTTTAGCCCGCCGAATAAAATTCCGCCGCCTGGGAGTTTAACCAGTCCATCACTGTCGTTTTCAAATCTTCATTGACGGATTTTCACAACTTGAGGGGCTGCTGGTTTTCACGCTCATCTGCACTCAAGGTCATACAAAGACAAACATCAGCAGGTTGATAACTTGATCGCAAGGTGGCCGAATTGATGTTACTGTGTGTGTGCAATTCGTTTATGGTCATGCCAATTTCGGTCACTACATTTGAAATTTGTAAATCCCAGGCGGCGGAATTTTATTCGGCGGGCTTAAAAAACATTTTTTACGGTGTCCAAGTGGCTTGGAAAATTATGGTGACTACACTGTAACATAAAGTGGTGATGTACATGTTTGAAACAACCGGGACATATTTTTCCTTTGATTAGTTTTTGATTTGTACTCAATCGGCCCTTACTTTTGAAATGAGCCTCGTATATATCTTCCATTAGTAACATTTTATGCATGATATGTATCAATAGGAAGTCATATGTGCCCTGTCCAATGGCGCGAAAGTTATTTAAACTTGACCCTTGTTTCAAGGTCATCCATGCTCGAACATTTCAGCCATTCGAAATAGGGCACAATTTGGATTCAAGCGAATTGAAGAGTGCATCTGATTTAGTTAATAAAAATTATTTTCAGGAAGTTTGGTGCATTTATAGACCTTGGATAAATTTTTGAAACGCTGAATGTTGTGCGCTGCAGTGAAGTGACTCCTTGTTTACTAAGGATTGTAAGAAGTGGATTGCTTGGCATGTATGAAAGTAAACCTGCAAATTGTATGCGCGACCTGACATACATGTGCCAACCCTTAGTAAACAAGGCGTCACTTCACTGCTGCGCAGCACCCAGTTTTCATCATGGAGCCCCACTTTTAACAAATTCCTGTATACGGTTTATAAATGCACCAAACTTTCTGAAAGTAATTTGTATTAACAGAATCGGATGCGCTCTTCAAGTTCCTAATTCGAAATTGTGCCCTATTTTGCATGGTTGAAAAGTTGGAACACGGGTATCCTTGAAACAGGGGTTTTGGTTTGACAATTTTGGCACCATTTGAAAGGGAACATATTATGACTTCCTATTTGTCCGCAATATTACTTTTTGATAAATATCATGCGTAAAAAGCTATTAAAAATGGATATATACTTTTTATCAAACCTGTATACATACGCAAGACTGGAAAGTTTTGCACAATATGTTCCGAATGTGTTCTTCGGATGCATAAATTATTCTATACTACTACAATTGTACCGAAAATATCTAGAGCAAAAATGTTTTGTACACATACAGTGTATTCCTTTTTGAATAATATATTGCTCATGTACAATTTGTATGAACATTTGTGTAGAACTTTTCTCCTGGGCTTGCTATATCAAGAATATTCCTGGTTTTCCTTGACCTATTGTCGTTTTTAAAGTGATTGTTAGAATAAAGATAGCATGGGAACTGAAAAGGACAATATGTCTTACAGAAATAACAGTCATTTAGCTAGAAGTCAATACTGAAATTTTCATTTTTGTTTATCCATCTATGTCTGGCTCTGAAAATCGCTAACAAAATATTGCTGGGTGTAATAACAGTGGTGTTGCAATACGGTCTATACATATATGTTGTATGACAGGGGATTAAATCGATCCAATGACAAATAAATAATACCTAGCCAGCACATATAGTAGAACTAGCAATAGCAATATCGATTCGTTGAATTGCCGCTAGATGGCAATTCAGGGCATCGATTTACATTTTGGCATGCTTCCACATACATACATAAACAATGAACAATGCATATTTTAAAATTTCTTTCTGCAGACACGTTTAATTGCGCAGCATGCTTTAGCATTCTTTCTCAGACATAATCTACCTGATGACATAATTGATAGACTCTCCCCTCTTAAAGGTGAACTGACACTGTTTTGTAACACCCCATGATATTCGCGGACTGTAGAAAGAATGATTAATATTACAACTATGAGTTCATTTCTTTTCTTTTTTTAAAAATTTATTAAAAGTGTTTTCACAGATTGAAGTTAGTGTGTTCTTGGGCCTGTGCATAGAGGCTAGGAGGGGAAAAATTATAGTATGGAGAGTTTGCTCCAGCATATGAATTGGGGAAGCTACCTGCATATAGCCAATAGGCATTCTAAAGCACGTTTTGGTG
Source organism: Dysgonomonas sp. (assembly GCA_031546965.1). GTDB lineage: Bacteria > Bacteroidota > Bacteroidia > Bacteroidales > Dysgonomonadaceae > Dysgonomonas_A. Next base: position 85 of record JAVBJR010000063.1, on the reverse strand, counting down.
CAAGTGGCATGCCATACGCACTGTCCCGGATGTAAATTTTGACAGTGTGAGGACTTTTGAGGACCTATTTTAGGGTAAATTTGCG
>JAVBJR010000584.1:0-2689 GCA_031546965.1 Dysgonomonas sp. | reverse complement strand
TATGTGGCCCGTAATCCAAACCTGGATTAGGACGCATTTGGCTTACGTGCACCGTAATCCAAGTTGGCTTGACACACTAAAAACCCGGATCACAAGGCAAAATTTGCTGGAATAATTTCTTTACAAACGGCGCCCCATACTTGCTGTGCAGCACATCTACCAACCAAATGGGTCACCACCCCCTTTCCAAATCCTTTCTTGTGCTTTATCAAATTATAACCACATTATAATAACCTTGTGAATAATGAACTACTAGAATATGGGTAAAACGGTGATGTGATTTCTTCACATTCGCCCTTGCGCTTCAGTACCAACACTACCAATAATGTTTGCTGAACAACCCCACCCAGAAATGGATCTCTGTTCGCCAAAGTCCCGCAGAGTCTACGTAATTGGTGTTGGAATGACAAAGGTAATTAATTGAATACCATGCAAAATCACAGATCCATTCATAATGTTCTTGAATAATCTTGGTCCCCCGTTTTATTTCTCGTGGGAGAAAGTTTGGTGCATTCATGAACCGTAGGAATGTTTTTGAAATCATAAATGTTGTGCTGTGCAGTGAAACGACGCCTGGTTTACTATAAGGGTTGTTAGAAGTGGATTGCTTGCCATGTATGAAAATAAATTTTCACCATTCGATAGATCTCCTGAAATATGTGCAACATACTTATAGGTATGATTACATGCTGATGCAAGAAGCCTATCTATCATAACTGACAAGTTGAGGAATTCATGCATAACATTGAATACCTTTTCCATATTATTCCAAGGTTATTTTGGTAAAAATGAGATAGGCTGCTAATTCCTTCATTTAGTACATTCGGTATTTGCATTAAAACATGGACGGATTTATATAACAGGTTGTTTGGGTGCCACAGGTGGTCACAATCATTCAATAGTCACAAATATATGTTTTTTCAGTTTGAAAAGCCAGGTAAAAGGATCAATTTTGATTATCCTGATATGGCTCGAGAATCAGGTGATTTTCTAATTCTTATAGTGGAAATTCCTATATAATATAACAAATTAAAGCATGTAGATTATGTGAATTTTGCAGTTACAAAGGCTTTACAAGATGCAAGAATCGATTTTACAGATGTTAAGCAAGCTTGTGTTGGATACGTATATGGTAAAAGTTACAAGCTACATTATAATAGTGTCTGGTTCGGCAAACGATCTATATGATTATATACAGTTGGCCATCTGATATTTATTACACATGTACAATTTGCTAAATAATAAAAGGATAGCTGCTGAATTTCCGATTATATAAATTCCAATACATGACTAATCAGTGTACACATGTTAACTTCCTAAATACCATATTTTATAATTGTAATTTTTTAAAGGTGATTCTACTTGTGGACAAAGAGCTGTTTATGGTATTGGTGAAACTGGAATCCCAATATACAACGTAAGAAAAACATGTATTATTTTATGGTCCAGTGATTTCTTCTATTTTTTTTATACTTTAGCAAGTTGGTGATTTTAATTAGATATAATATCGATATGAACTCCGTTGTAATTAAATGGGGCAACCATTTAAGCGCAATGCAGGAAATTGTTGCATTACATTTAAAATTTGCATTAAACGTTATAAATTTTTAATTACAAGGTGAATAACAATTGTTCTACTGGATCATCGGCATTGATGCTTGCAAAACAATTTGTGGAAGGAGGTCTGCTATTTAGTATATTTTAAAAGGAAAAGTTCAAGAAAATACAGTTATACAAAAGTTTCTTATAACGCAGGAGTATCAGATTGTGTTCTTGCTTTGGGATTTGAGAAAATGGAACGTGGATCTTTACAATTTAAAGTGAGTTGCTTAATACTAAAATTTTCACGTTTGCACTATAAATATAAGGTGTAATAGATGGTAAATAGATGAATAATTAGTACACAGATAGAACTAATCCCATTGGTAGACACCTTAAGCTCCTTAAGGCTATGACTAACCAAGTTGGGTTTAGTGCTGCTCCAGTAACAGCACAAATGTTTGGCAGTGCAGCGCTTGAACACATGAAAAACTACGGTAAACATCCAAATGTCAATCATCGGTTCATCAAATCCATTATTATTATGGAGGGAATTAAATACGAAACTTTCGATTTATTTGCAGGGACCAAGCCAGAACACTTTGCGAAGATAGCATACAACAAGCCGTGGAAAAAACTAAGTTTTTTGAGTACTAAGTTTATATCTAAATCGACACTAGTGTAAATTATGAATTTGAGCTTTTAAGTCCGTTGCCACAAGCACCGGCAGTGCAAACACACAAACACCATTCACAACAAACGTATATAAACTTGGAAATGAAAATTGACTAATTATTTTGGAATTTTTTTGGTATTTTTGGTTTATTCAAAAAATTTTGCGCAAATGTAACCAAATGTGGAGTTCTTTTGACATGATATAATCTTAAAGATTAAAGTTAAGAAAAAAATTGAAAAGTGCTTTTACCTGGGCTCGAACCAGGGACCATCCGCATGTAAAGCAGACGTGATAACCACTACACTATCGGCGCACGTGCGATTCTCCCAGGCCCAATGTGTACAATTGGTTGGGGAGAACTTGGCAGGAGCGCCGCAACTCACGTAATCTTGATGCAATATGGCGGCGGACTGATGCGATTTCCGAGCCGCGATTCCACATTTCCGATCGAGATTGTGTTCAAAATAGCGTGAA
>JAVBJR010000709.1:0-2775 GCA_031546965.1 Dysgonomonas sp. | reverse complement strand
TCGGCACCACTATTACACAAGTACTGAACCACCGCGGAGTGACCGTACCGTGCCGCAACGTGCAAACTTCCTTCGCCAGCCTGCAACAGACAGGACACAAAAACCAAACATTCAAGTTATGTCTGAAACGTGAGTCCAGTTAAAATTAATGTGTAATTTATATCATTACATTATTCTGATGGTCAACCGCTACTCCTTCTTCTTTCAAGTACTTGACCACATTGACGTGTCCTTGTCTCGCCGCCCAGTAAATCGGCGTGTCACCTCGCTAAATTTCAAAATTCAAACACGGGTATTTAATTAGGGGATAAATCGATGAAAAAGTAATAGGTGGGACAATATTCATCGATATTTGGTACGTACGTGGTCGGATTTCTCAATGTCTGCTCGTTTCGATTGCAGGAACTGGAGGGTTTCCAAGTGGCCGAGTCCTGCAGCAATGTGAACCGCAGTCTCACCATGCTGTTTGCCAATGACAAAACACATCAATCTTTAAGTATAACCCATCAATGCCAATAAATATATACATAACATCCAATATTTTGTCATTGAATGTCATGTTAGGGTCAATTAAAGGTCACTATACACATGTACACACTTGTATATTATTCGAGTTTCAGCAAATACATAAGTTGTTATTGAGGTCACAAATGTATAATTTATAATGTATCGATCAGATGTCATGTATATGTATGTATGTGACATATAGATATGAATACAAAGTTCCGACTATGTTCCCATTAAATACAAGGATTACGAAAAACATCTTTCATTGTAAGCAATAAAAATACACTCAGAGTGAATGAATGTATTACAATTTAATATACGTTGCCAATTGGCATCAACTTGTGTATTTTGAAATATACATTTATATTAAAGTAATATTTAGTGAAAACATGTTGAATGCGGTTATTTATCACCAACAAATGATAGCAGTGCCTTAACAGTTACATTCCGATAAAGATATATGAACACAAATAACCAAAATAGATTAAGAATTTTAAACCTTGTTGCAGAAAGTTAAAATAATGGTGCAAAATCTAATGTACTCTAATTATGCAGTAGGATTATAGGACTTTTATCCATATTGCTATAACCTTAATCATATTGTAATACTATTAGCAGTTTAAAAGCAGAGTTACGTATTAAGAATTCTCAGCAAACCTCACATTAAATGAAATTACATAATAACATAACATGTACTACCAATTACTGAAATGATGTCTTTTAAGTGACATTAAATATAAAAGGAAATAAAATCGAAAAATCACATGGAGAATACATAAAAATTAAATATCCACAAAGCAAACAAAACTAGCTGCATAATATAATCACAAAATTACATATTTCACCATATCCTGAATAATTTTAAGTAAGGATATATACCAACAGGCAGTTACTGCATTTTACCTTCCGTTCCCTAAACGCAAAAGATTTCTTGGTCGATGGCATCTCAGATGTTCAATTGGTCGAAGCGCATTCAATAGTAAATCTCCATGTGAAAGTTTTTGTATTTGTCAAAGTGTGATAATACAGATATGCAAAGACGAGGTCTATATATGTTGTGGCATTCGCATCCAGACACTTACTCGGCTGCCCATGTTAATGTCCACGTTCTTGGCAGCGTCCAGAAGCTCTTGCAAACCATTAATGTTTCCATCTTCCACTGCGCTGAAGATGGCTTGCAAAACTAAGTTGCCATCCTGTGCCAGAAACAAAATGAAAGTCAATTAGTTACTCATAAACTGCTGCAGTGCCAACGAACGTAATTAGTACTTTAGGACATCTAATTAGAAACATCCGAAATCCAAGATGGCCGCCATGACACACATCCTACATTTTCTAATGCGGTAATAACCATTTCGAACATCATTTGGCAAAAACAAAAGCTTGGCACAAGTCCAATAAGTGAACCCTAATGGTTACAAGCATTTTCATTGCAAGTTCATAAATAAATAAAAAACCAATATGGCGTATTTGCGCAAGAAAAAAATTAAATACTTGTCGTCCTTGCACGTTTATACGCTGAATAATACTAATAATAATGATGTTTGTTATAATGCACGGACGGCTGGAGACAATTTTCTAAGTCCCAAGTTGATACACTTCGCAGAACCTTGGGCTTTGTGCCAAACCATTTTCCTAATCACCTCACTTACGCCCGTTTAGAAGCTCAGACCCAGCCAAAACTAACGCAAGCGGCGCCAACACGGGCGTAAATCATAATTTATCTACGTTTTGCCGCATGAAAAATCTCAGAATTGCAAAGAAAAACGTAAAAATATATCTGTCCCGTTATACGCACTTCATTTCGTACCAGATAATGTTACTTTATTACTTGTCACGCCCCCCTTTTACCTTACACCAATTATATTTAATCGCAATTGAGAGCCAGCCGTTATTTTATAAAACTTCATATGAATTAAATGGACAGTTCCCAGCAATAACTGTGTTATCATATTATCAATGTCTCAATATATCGAAATTACATGGAAATAATTTATAATCGACTAAATAAAATCAATACGAAAAAATTAGTTGCCACATAAAATACTGATTATATATAGCTGCTACTTCAAACATGTTATTATGTATTTATGGGTAATAAACAAAGGCATGCAAAATAACTTAATTTAACTATACAGGGTGTCCCAAAAATATACAGACAAACTTCTGGTGTGTATAAATGGCACCAAAACAAGCATGTTTGCCCCAATAAACCCATGGGCGGAAATGAGCCATTGCAGAGTTATCCAATGTCTAATTGGATAGTTA
>JAVBJR010001266.1:0-3225 GCA_031546965.1 Dysgonomonas sp. | reverse complement strand
CTTTTTGGAATAAACACTGATTGGACTGATTCCGCAGGCAGCGTCGGTGGCGAACCAATCAGTGTTTATTCCAAAAAGCACGTTCGAAAGAAGGCGGACCATTTCTTATCAACTAAACTCTAGCCCGACTGTATAGATACCAGGTATGATATAGTGGCGCTTACACAAACGGAGTTCGAGCATATTCCAAATACAATCTGAACGCTTGTATTCGGAACCAGCTTTTAAGTGCATTAATTGTCGATCAGACAAAAATGACCCGGTTTCTATTGCATGCAGGATTGCCATTAGTCATGATCTGTGCCCTATGTTTAGATGTTTAGAATTCCTTGTACATGTTCTAAGATGTGTAAGCTGGCAATTAATGCAATAAATCTCATTGCCCTACAAATTGTGATGATGATCAGTACCCTGACACAAATAATGCAAGCCACAAATGACGATTGTACTTTAATACTGTAAATTATACCAAAGTAGGCATGCCACAATGTATCATTTCCATTCAGAAAATATATCCATTATGGCAAAATAAATTCAGGAAATACAAAGCAACAGCTTGGTTCCATTTTGCCGATTGTGTGCGTCGATAGTGGAAAGGGTAAAACCATGCAGTAGTACTTCACTGCATAGCATCTGGTGTCAACGGTGTAGTGTCAACTTGGGGCAAATGAAATGTGTTTTGTTAATTAAGAGGATATGCTACACCTTAGATTCCCCTGCTTTTTCCGCCAGAGGGCGACACTGTTGCCCATGCTTCCCTATGGTGAATTTCGTTCTAAGTTTTCTCCTCCAATTTGCACATCCAAATTTATGGATATTTTTTTGAAGCTTCCCGAGAAGGGCATGTACTTCAGAACTGTGCGATATTAAATTATGCTTGGGTTTTGAATAAATAAATGTTGAAGTTGGGATTTTTGCATAAAATGCATATGGATTGCATGCCAATTGCATCTCCCCTAAAAATAGGCCGATTTTAATTTTTCAAAAACAGTTTCATTCCAAAATGTTGTAAATTTTGTGATTGATCTAAAAAAAATGCGTTTTATGTTTATAATCCCACATCAATGGCTTCATAATAAAAATGGAAGGGGGAGACGGGACTCCCAAGGACTCAAAAGTGCACTCATTGCAATTGACTAACTTACGTTGTCAGCTAGGTTGGTCATCCTCTGAATGACTAACATAAACTGGTCAAATTGACCAACTTTTTCCACTGACTAACACTTCTTGGTCACAATGATTAACTTGTTTTTCTCAGTGAATTAATTCATATACCATTACCAAATTGAAATCATACAAATTCCTATTACATCATAAATTACTTGGCTGGCAAATTCTATAGGGCTTATTCACGTGACGTCACAACCGCGGCGGCAGCCATTAAGTTACCAAAAACGTTCGTATTTGCATAGGCGGTGCACATTTTTGCGACAATTAGGCGGCAAAATCGCGTTTCCTGCATCCAAACTTACCAATTTTGCCACCAAAGGCTTTCCGGCATTGTTAATCACATTTGGTTTTAATATGGGTTAAATCCGTTCCATATTCATTTCAAAATCGCAAAAACCCAACGACATTGTCTGCTTGCAAAAAGAAAAAAGTGTTGAATGTTCCAGACGCGACTACCCGATCATCGCAGGCAGTATTTCACACGTAAATAACGTCTTTTCCTTCATACAATAATTAGCCCTTCCGAATTTTTTATAAGCTAGATTCTTACCAGAAATGTTGTAGTTCCGTTGTTGCAGACCCTGTGACGTTGCACCGTTCTAATTTATGAACGGGTAGTCACGTCTGGTACGTTCCAACATATTATTCTCGTGTCAAGCAGACGATTTCATCCGATTTTCGCGATTTTGAAAGAAATATAGTACGGATTTAACCCATATTTACACCAAGTGTGATTAACAATGCAGGAAAGCTTTTGGCCACAAAATCGGTAAGATTGTCGGTCTTAAACGCTATTTTGCCAACGGAATGACGCAAAAATGCGTGTTGCCTATGCAAATTCGAACGTTTTCGGCAACTTAGTGGCCGCCACCGTTCTCGTGCATAACCCCTATATGTAGCACCCTATACAGTATACGGTGTATAATGGACTCAACCACAACCCATGGAAACATGCGATACATTTCCTGCCACGAATGCATTTATTTCTGCTAAAGCACCATCTGATTTTAAACCCACCTATTCACAAGTTTCTTGGAACGTGTTTCACCTAACTGCCGATAGGTGGCGGGCGCGTCAGTTACCCAACAGTTTGGTGCTGTTGCTGCCTACAGCCAATCAGCTCATTGCTACAGCTGCGTGAGCGGGAGCGGGATTTGAATTTTGCGAATTATCTTAACACAAATCGTAATAAGAACAGATTACGTATTTCGATCATCTTCTGTGAAATTTCCATTCCGGAACGAAAACGGTGTTGGCGGCAATCACACGCGTCATCACATGACGTCATCACGTGACGTGTCAACAGCACCACGGTGGACGCATTGATAGCAGCGCCTCCACACGGATTTCTCCAGGAACCTTGCCAAGAAACCTGTGAATAGGTGTTTTTAAAATCAGATGCAAGATTATTGTGTGAGAGGTATTTTTGTGTTCAACATCGTAACTTTGCACACAACAGCATATCTATTCCAGATAGCTGCAAATATATCGCCGCCATGGAAAGCCATAATACTTTTACCAAAATTAGATTTGTTTCATAGTCATACATGCTAATTTTTTGAACAATATGTTGCCTGAATTTATACCAACAGTAGGCATGCACAAATTAATAATTTCAAGCAGTTTTCAGTTAGGCGAAACGTGACTTCTTAATTGTGGTTTTTAACATTTGCAAATATACAAATTTCTCCCAGCTGCATGACTTTAGGGAACTATTTTCGATTTCGATTTCTTTTTATTGCCCATTAGTGTAGATATTATCATTTTGATATTAAATCTCATCCGACATATACATACTAGTATACATATAATATACTTGCTGTACTTATATACACAGCTATTTACAAAACGATGTGTTCATCGATCGAACCAAGTTATGTTCACATTCAACATCATATTTTACGACATTAATTGTAATGAAAATGCATGCTGTGACACGAAAGAGCAACAAAGATGTGATATATGTAAGCTGCGAAAGTCATCGACATAATCAGCTTGATTCAAACACGATTTTCGCATGCAAAATCATGCGTTCTGCTTATAATATAGAGAATG
>JAVBJR010000336.1:0-5301 GCA_031546965.1 Dysgonomonas sp. | reverse complement strand
ATCCTATAAAGCAGTACCCAACAATCAAACCGATGAATTGGCAGCCAAAGTAACCTTCACGGACGAAAGCTTGAGAGATAATCAAATTATCTTTAAAACGCTCAATACAGGAAGCCAAATAGAAGCAGTTAAAACCTCCGGTACCAATTACAAGCTGACAGTACACGGTACGATGGACTATGCCGAAGAAGACATTATTGCTGTGTTGATGCCTAAAGATACGACCCAAAAACAACAAGTAATCAATAGCTTCAAACTGGTACACCTCGAAGCCAAAACCATCAATGTAGCACTGGTGGCTACCGATGATGTCAGTAAAAGTAAACTGGATAGTATTGTCACACAAACAAATGCAATCTGGAACAAAGCAGGAGTAACCATTAATTTTATCAAAGACGAACAAGTCTTTGATATTGCCCCTTACTTGGAAGGTAGCTCGACAATTCTTACGGAGAAAAACACGCTGCTGTCTACTTACAGCAGTATGCAGCAAGCCATCAACAAGGCGTATGGTAATAGCGAACGCTATGTGTTGTTTGTTTCCAGCAAACCATCTTCTACCGGGCAAATGGGTTATATGCGCCTGAACGGACAGTTTGGCTATGTATTTGGTTCAGTAAACCAAAAGACCGCCGCCCACGAGTTGGGGCATGGGGTGTTCAATCTCGAGCATACCTGGGAACAGTACAAGACCGGCGAAGGAACAACCGGTTTATTGATGGATTATGCAAACGGAAACGAATTAACACATCTTGATTGGAAGCAGATTAATGATCCGAAACTTAAGTTGTATGCGTTTCAGGGGCAGGACGATGGAATGGCAGTAATACCTAAAGGCGTACTGATTGAAGGGAAAGCCAATTATGCGATGACCGGGGGAATGATCATTGAGCTTGAAAACGTAACAATTATCCCTTCCTGCGGTTTAAACAATAAAAACTTGTTGTATAGATTTAAAGATTCGAGTGGAAAGATTTGGGTAGCAGATATTGCACTGGATCAAACAAACCCAACTATATCATCTTACATCAACGAAAAAAATAGAGATGAGGAATATCCTAAAAAAACACATACTTTAATTAGCAATGAAGTTGTGATGAAAGTCAACTTCGACAAAGAAACATCTAAATTGACTATTCATAGAATAACCTTCGGAGTTGTCAATTCCGATGTACGAGGAAGCTCATACAGTGATGTCTTTAGAAATGCAAGCAGCTATAATGCCACCAAAATTAAGGAAGAAGTGCCGTATAAAACATCAATAGTAGATGATCCATGCGGTAAATCAACCACACAGCTTGCCCGGGTTTTAAGTAACCTTAAAAGTATAGCCTCTAACTCAAGAAGCAATCAAAACATTGAGTTAGAATATTGGGAAGGTGATAAACTGAAAGTTTACACCTTAAAGGATGGTAAACTTCAGGAAGTAGACAAACCCCTTAGTGATTCAAAAATAGAAACCGGGGATTGGACTGGTGGACAAGAAACTAGTATTCGCTACACGCTGAGTAAAGACGGTGTTGTACAGGTAAAAGCTTTTGGTTTCCGCAAAGATATGAAGCTTGCCCCAGGTAAAGAAGATACCCGAAAGAACCTTCCATCTCTGAGTAAACATATCAAGGATCAGACCAATAAGTTTCTTCTTGAGAATAACGTTAAAAACTTTGATAAAGAAGCTAAATTCGAAAACCCCGAAGAAACTTTTGCTGATGGCGGGCATATTATAATAGGGGGTTCATACACTAAAATTATATCAGAAGGCATTGGTGTGACTACCAATCTTTTAAAAACAGGAGAATTTGAAGAGGATGTCTATCTGTCAAGCACTGAAAAAAAGACCACCATTCATGCCCCCGGACTACTTACAGGAAGCAGTGAAGTTATAGCCCAAAAAGTAACCGATCTTACCAGCATAGCTACATTAGCTTACGATATGGCTGTTGATAAAGAGGCTAGATCGGAAATGTGGAAGCAGTTGGGAGGCATAAAAGATCAAATGGGTGAAGAGCCGGGTGAGTTTTTACCTGTCATGGGAGAAATATTACTCTCTGTGACCACCGGAAATACAACTGAAGACTTCAAGATTATAGCGGATGAAAATGCCGATGCAGGAAAGCGTTCTCATCTTGCTACCCGAGGCGCCGGAAATGCTGTAATAACCGCGATGTCTGGGGCAGCTTTGGTAAAGAGTTTACCCGAGATAGGAGATAAATTAACTGACTGGGTAAAAAAAATAAAGAAGGCAAGGGGTAATATCAGAAAGGTATTAGATACAGATCTCGGTAAAGCGTACTTGAAAAAATATTTTGACAAATTTGTAAATCAAGGAAATTTTGAAGAATGGTTCGAAATGATAAAGAAGTTTAGAAAAGGAGAATTGAATTTCGATATACATCATATTATTTCGATGAACATTTTAGAAAACAATAAGGAATTACAAAGAATATTAAATAAATTTGGTTTCGACACCGACAAATTTAATGGAATAGATAATGCTATCCCTGTACAAAGGAGAAGTTTGGATCTTGACCTAAATGGACACTCTAACCATCCTCAATATGATAGGTTTATTGAATCGGAAATTAACAAAATAACAACAAGAGCCGATTTAACCGATTTTGAAAAGTTTGAATTAATACAAAAACGAATTAATGATATGAAAAATAAAATAGAGACAGATGTTCTATTAGGCAATAAAAATGTAAATAATATAACCAGTTGGTAATTATGAAATATTATAAAATACAAATCCAATCTTTTTATCCAAATGAAAGAATTGCCAGTACAGCTGTTGGAGATAAAATAACAACTATTGGAGATTATTTCGAAAAAATAGGAAAAGGAGAGATTATTGAAGATGCCCCTCTGTTTGATTATTTTTATTTGGAAAGCTATGACCAAAAAAAATACTGGGAGTGGAAACTTTTTGATGTACATAACTTGAGAGGTGAAGGTGTTAATCCTCCTTGTTGGCTAATCTCTGACGATTTGAAATTATTACTAGAAAACGTTAATCTGTCATATCCTAATCACTTTTATCCAAGCAAATTATTGTATAAGGGAAATAAACTTAGTTACTACATTTTTCAATTTGCGGGACAGGTAATCATTGACAAGGTAAGAGAAAAATATATCAACTGGAATGGTTCAGTATTTACAAACCCTATTGATGGATCTTACCCCTCAATAAAATCTTTGCAGAATTTTATTAATGAGTCTCGTTTGATTAGGAAGGTTTCAAAATATGATAAGGAAATTAGACTACAAAAACTCGTTTTAAATAAAACATTGGATTTCTTTCCTATGGGGACATACTTGAATGATGATTTAGTTTCGGAACGTCTTAAGATGGCTATTGAAGATATGGGTATTACAGGTTTTGAGTTTTCAGAGCTTGATTATGAAGTAGTAGTTGATGAGTAAGGTACTGTACCAGTAATGCAGTATATTCGGTAATACCATTTGCGGTAACTACTGTTTTATTTATCCCAATAAAAAGGATTAATTTTAGAGCATTAACAATTCATTATTATCGTTACCAAAAAAATCAGCCCGTTTTGTAAAAGTGCAATATTTACACTTAAAAAATGAATTATTTTATCATTTTAGTCAAATCTGAGAGAAATTACCTGCACATATTTCTCTTATCTTCTTTGGTATTAAAAAAAATAACATATTTTTGTACTATTATTCAGATTGTTAAGACACATTAACCTAGGATACTTACAAATTAAGTCATATACCATGAAGTATATCTTTACGAAATTATTGCAAATACTTATTTTTTCATTTTTATATATTTCATCTTATTGCTCGTTGTCAGCATCAGTGCCCTTAATCTCTTCTGTCGGATCTAATATTGACATCATTCATGAAACAGAGATCAACAATAATCCACAAAAAACGGAAGATAATCTTAAAACAAATCAAACAAAAGATAGCCAAACCGATGACGAAATAGGCAAGGCTATGGGAGCATTTGGATTATTGGATAAAAACAATTCTTATGCAGACTATATCAATCCCAACGAATTAACCGAGTTGCCTCTTGGAATCAGGGAAAATAAGGGTAATGTGGAATATGGTATTGTAGTAACCAAAGCCAAATTCACACCGGACTATGCCTTGATTAACATTTATGCAAGGGTTGTTACTCCACAACAAGGAATGGATGGAGGTAAAAAAGAATTATACTTTGGTGCCGAAGGTGTTAAATTGTCCTATTCCGGAAAAATTATCGGAGAAGCCAAACTCTCCCTGCTGGGAAACATCCTGATCCCTTTTAACAATAACAATTGGTTATTAACCCTGGAAGGCGGAAAGATAAACAAACTAAACGGAGGCGATTCCTACAACGATAATACCTACGTAGTTATTGACTGCTATGGCATTAAAGAACTCTCCCTGAAGGGAAATGTTCAGATTTCCAGAAATATACTGCTCCCTTTGGATCAGAATGGGAAAATACTGCCCGAGGAGACCATTATTAATGGCACTCCTCTTAAAAACCGTGTAAGAGGGGATTTTGCCCTAAAAGCAACCGACTGGAACGACTTATTAGTTAAAGTCAATATTTCTCCCTTTGCCATCACCTCACAAGCCCAAAAACAGGATAAAGGATATTTTTCATTTTTTGTTAATAATGCCGTGCTTGATATGAGCGACCTGCGCACAGATCCTTCGGTAAAATTTCCCGAATATTATTTAACGCATGGCTACTTGATTGATGGAGTAGAATCCTGGCGCGGACTGTACGTTCAATCCTTATATGTAGGGCTTCCCGAGGAATTCAAGACCAAAGACAAAAAAAATGCTCCGGTTTCTTTCTCGGCAGAAAACCTGATTATAGATTCTTATGGGGTATCCGGGAGATTTGCGGCTGAGAATGTATTTCCTTTGGAAAAAGGTGTTACCAATGCCGATAATGCCTGGGCATATTCCCTTGATAAAATAGAAGTAGACCTGGCGGCATCTAAAATAACGGGAGCCGGTATCAGAGGAAAAATACAATTGCCCATACAAAAACAAGGCACAACAAAATGCTTGGGTTATCGGGGTTCGATTACCGAAGAAGAATACCTTATATCCGTAACCACACTCGACAATATTGATTTCAGCTTATGGAAAGCTAAAGCTACCATAGCCGCAGGTTCCTCTGTCGAAATGCGGGTACAAAACAAACAATTCTATCCCAGAGCCATCCTAAACGGTAAGCTTGACATTAGTGCAGGAGACCAGGACGAGGCTGACACCGAAGCAGAAGAAAGTAAAACCGTTCGTTTTAAAGAAATAAGATTTGAA
>JAVBJR010001260.1:0-3452 GCA_031546965.1 Dysgonomonas sp. | reverse complement strand
GGTAATGTCAAAGGTCATTTGAGATATGATTTTCTGATTCCTCGCATGTCACTTCCTATTCAACTGTAAGATAGTTTTTATTCAAATTGTCACCGTTTTATTTATATAAATTAAGGCCCAGACTTTTGGTTCACCCTGTATATTACATTTGTAAAGTTAAAACTGAACAAACTTTTCAGAAACTTGCATACAGAATTGCATATTGCTTTTCAGTGCATTGAGCGTTCAAAAGAAACTTTTCAATTTAAAGAAATATTTCAAAAACCAATATACGTAGCCAATATAATGCATTGTTCATCATCTTTGTGCATATACAGTAAAACCTGTGTATAACGGAAACAAACTGGACAAGAAATATTTTTCGTTATAAAAAGGTTTCCGCTATAGACAGTGATGTTATTATGGAAATTGCCTCAAAGGGACTAAACACACTTCCGTTTTAGACAGGTCTTATACAGGTTCCGATTTAGACAGGTTTCACTGTGTGTACATGTACTTTCAAAGATCAAATTTCATTTTTTTAACAGTAAAAACAGCAGGTGGAGGAACCCTGTCAAAGCCGGAAATCTCTGTCAATGACAGATTTTCTTGCCACTTGCAGATCTACAAATGATAGCAATCAAACTTATAACTAGAATAATGATTAAAACAATATTTGGATTAAGGACAAATCACGTGACTAATTAGTCTCAATCTGACCAGCCTAATAAGCCAGATTGGAGTTTGATCCAACAACTGCTGCAGAGCAGCCATTTTGTTAATTAATTTGGAATAGACTCCTCCCCCTACCCGCATTTTCAAAATTACAGAATTTACTACCTTCAGCTGCAAGTCTACAAAATGCTTGCTGCATGTAATTGAAGTCTACATATAAATTCCAAATTATCTGCACCAATTTCTGCAGATTGCAACTTGCAGCAAAGATGCCATTGTCTCACTTGCAGACATGCTGCAGCACCGCAGAATCTCAAGGAACCGGTAAAACTTTCCACCATAGACAGGTTTATCCAGCATAGAGAGGTTTTTAAAAGATAAACCACGTTATCGCTGATCCAATACAAAGTCAAACAATGGATAAAATTCACTATATCATATGTAAGCTGGTAGTTATGTATAGTGAAACACCTGCTTATGGTGGAAACTCAAGGGTCAGGTAAAACTTTCCACCATAGACAAATTTTTCCCTGCGTATAGAGATTTTTAAAACACAAATCACATTGTCAATGATCCAACAAAATACAGACATGCAGGTTTCATTGTCATTTCAGTAGGCGTGTCCCATTGCCAATATGGAGGCCGTAATGTGGATAATCGTAAAACCCTATTGGCAGCTGCCTAGATATCCACAACAAGTACGCCATTTTTCTTTTGTATTTCAGCCAATAGTGAGGCACGTGAAATCGGACAATTACCGTAAAACCTCTATTTGAAGCGCACCTCTAATAGAAGTGCAAACTGTCAGAGAGGTCGGAATATAGAAGTGCACCCTCTTATTACTGAAGCGCTTTTAAAATGTAAACATGAACAACACCTCTTGTTCTTAGGCGGTTTGGACTGTTTCAGTCATGTCTAGTTGTGTGGAAACTGAAGGCCCAACCCCATGGAAGTGTAATTAGAATTATGGCTTGAAGTTCATGCTGGAGGTGGAACAATAGCAGTGCACCTCAAATACAAGTGCACCCTTTCAGAAAGATCGAAAAATAGAAGTGCATGCGCTTCAATTAAAGGTTTTACGGTAAATACAAGCCTCAACTTTTGCATTCAACAAGAACCCTGGCTTAATCCGCAGCGCTGCTTCATAGCGCCACCTGGTGACGAGTGCATAGCACTATCAGAAGCATAAGCAGGCATGGCTGTCTTTTAGTAGATAAGTTTGACAAGTCTGGCTAATGAGGAGACTTTTTGCCTTATTTATACGCACACCCGTTACATTTTACAAGGATTTGGAATTTAGCAAACATGTCGTAGATCACGTGACTGACTGAATGTTTAGTTTATCCGGTTGCTGGAACTTTATGCGTGCACTTGCATCGACCTTTTCCAACCCTTCAAACCTCTTCATCGCAGCGCAAACCTATATAAATAAGGCTTTATTTACAAACGTTTTTGATTCATTGGCCGACATCTTGATGCTGGAGTTCATCGATCAAACGACGGACATGCCCCCCCCCTATACCGCCCCCCCCCCCCCAAACACACACAAGGCCCAAGTCCCACTGTATTCAGCAGCAGATAGTCGGCCATCTTTTTTCTTGCCCGGTTCCAAAAAACGTTGCAGTCGTCGTAAATACGTCACTTGAACCACGTGATATTCATACACATCATCTAGAATGTGCATTGTGCATGACCAACCCCAGGCAGCAGCATAGAGAAAATATAAAAAAATAAAATAAAATAAAATAAAGTGCGCTCACCGCCAAAACGAAATGTCATTTTTATTCCTCTACAAATGCGCATACCGAACGCCAGGTGGCGCTGAGAGCGCAGTCGCTTTTGTCTACGCACCAGAGTTATGTAAGTTATGGTGGCATTAGCTAGACTTTTCCCTTTAAAAAACCATCCCTATTACGGTGAGAAACTTGAATTCCCACATGAAATGTCTCCAAATCATCCCCGGTAACAACAGGAATATCTTTGCATAATTTTATCGCAAACAACAAGTTAGAAAAATTAAGTATATTTATTATATATCATATGCAGCTAGCAGACGTCCAACAATTTACCCCGCCAACAAGTTTTCTTATTTACAGAATATTCAACAATCCCACATTTTGTAAACCAGTTTGCAAGAATAATTGCACGCTTTTGTCTATATTATACTAATTAATAATAAGATTTAAGAAAACTTTTACGTAATTTCAATATTTAAAGGTGAACTGAGATGTTTTTTTAACATACCGTGAAATGTAACCCGCACCAAGAAAAACAAATAAGAAAGCAAGTGTTGCATTAAAATATCTGTGCAAATTAGCAAGAAAAAGTTACTACTTACACTTACGATTTTAATGTTTGCCAGGTAAGAGATCAGTTAGCATAGGCAAACCTCCTAACTTAATTACCCCTTCAAAATTTAAGTGCCAATAACTTTTTTGCTATAATTTCCACAGAGATTTTGCTGCAGCAAATCCGTTCTTTATATAAAATAAGTTCTTCTAATCTTACACAGGCTGCTATTTAAGAATATAAAGAAGTAATTTAGTGGTAAGTGGGACAGACAATGATGCCATTAGAATGAAAAACTCTTATAGAGAACGGAAAATTGGTGTATGGACATCTATTCTGGGAAAATCTGCTATAGGCCTACGTATACAGGGTGTGCAAAATAGCAGAATAAGTGTAATGAACATTTTAGAAATTGTGTTAAAATTAGTGGTTAAGAATGTCGCTCGGACTGATGGCGTGAGAAAAGGTCACATTGTTGACATTATGATTTGAACTTGGCAAAATTCTTG
>JAVBJR010000316.1:0-3115 GCA_031546965.1 Dysgonomonas sp. | reverse complement strand
GTGTGATCCTATCCAAGGGGAAATATTACGAAGCTATGAGTGGCCGTGCACATCACAACCTTGTTTACATCACGCTGATGGTCTCATAACACTAGACGTGATGGTCCGCCTGATGGTTCATGGTGGTTTGGAATTGCCAATCATCACAAACCACCACATTCCACCATCACAGACCATCATGGACCCTCATGTTTAAGCCTAGTTCCCATATATGCGTCGGGGACGCGCGTTCCGCCGCGCGGTGTAACGTGCGGCAACGACGCCGGCAGTGACGCGGCTTGGCTCAACGCATGGTGGTGTCAGTTTACTGCCGCGCGTCACTGCCGCGGGTCACCAGTGGCGCCATCTGTTGGCAATGATGCATATTTGTAATGAACATGCAATAATCTACAAATATATATTTGTAATGAACAACTATCTACAAATAGTGCAACCCTTGGTGCAACTTCTGTATATTGACCACACAGGTAGTCAAAATATTTCAAAATTTAATGCGTAGGAAATGAATGCATGGTGTGCCACTAGTATTGTTATTATATACATATACAGAAAATAGTAGTCAGAAATCAAACGACACAGTTGTTCAATGTGTGGTTAAAAACCACCAATTTGGGGAAATGTTGACAGCCAAAATGAATTCAGTATATTGGCCGATGGCTTCAGATCATACACCATAACCAGAATTTGCAAAGAAAGTCTTGGCCTTCTTCCTTATCTGTTTTCGAGTTCACAACATTATCATGATTTCAAATTACATGACAGGAAATTGATCTGGGCACAATTTTATATTCCCTATATTTCTTATATATGTATACAGTGGTCAACCTACGATATACTGTATTATGTTTAAACACATTATAAAGTTATGAATTCAGCGTCAAATAAAATGTGGTCGACATCCAAGGTACAGAGGTGGTCAGTTTCAAGAGGGTCACCCCTATGTAAACATTATGGGACTTTTTGGTTCAATGAAAAACGGTCTACTTTGTCAGGTGGTCAGCATATGTCAGGGTGGTCAAGTTCACAGGTCTCACTGTATTCATATTTAAATATATATTAATATTATTATTTATATTTAAATATACGTTAATATTATTATTTGTATATTTACATTAATGTTATTGTCACATGTCTTTTTGGCTTATTACAGTCGAACCTCCATAATTTGAATCTGAAGGGACCCAAGAAAAAATTCAAGTTATGGAGGTACAAATTATGGAGGTTCGACTGTATACGAGAAAGATACTGAAAAATCATACCAGCTTTTATTTTCCAGTAATTATTAGGTCACATTTTCGGGGAAACACTTGTATCACTTGTATACTTATATGTATACATATACTGTACATAGTAGCTGTGAAATGAACCCTGCTTTGATGTTTCGATTTTACCGATCGCGCCTAAAAACAATAAGTACACTGCACTGAATCCAGCTTTATATTGTGTATAATAATAATTTCAGTATATTCATACAAATACCTTGGTTAAACCAAATGATCGTCAAAATTCAAAGCGTAGCGATCGGATTTATTTAATTGTATGGCACCTTGACGCACGAATTGGTGCGGCGAATCTTAAAATTTTCAACTTCGCCGTTCTTGCGTCACGACGCGACAGTTCGCGCCGTGCATCGCTTGCGGCTCGGCGCGGCGCACTAGTTCACTATTTTACGTGCGGAGGAACGCATGAAACAAGGCAATTCGCGCCATGCAGCAAGCGACGCGAGGTGCGACGCAAAACAATTCTCATGTGACGCACTATACGACGCGTGTAGAAACGCATGACGCGCTTCTGACGCGCGTCAAAACGCATGCATGGGAACTAGGCTTTAGTGTGTTATGAGACCATCAACATTATGGAAACTTCCATCGAGAAATTGTCTGAGTTTTTGCAATTCCTTTGTAATTTTCTACCTCTAATAAATTATATTTCGGAATTTTTTTATAAGTTATAAGTTATTGAACATGGAACGAGGTTGGTTCCATCAAAATCCTATAAGTTATAGGAGGTTATAAGTTATAGGAGGTTATAAGTTATCGGAGGTATGACTGTATAACATTTGCAAATCTAATGAGCAATACAACTACATTTCAACATGCCCCTTTATTACCTCATAAGGAATTTTAGCAATTCTCAAGTATGTCTCCAATTTCATAACGAATGGTGACATCACGGGACAGGTGGTACCTCGGCGAAACCCATGCAAGATGACTACATCCTTTTCGTATTGTTTCCTTCAATTCCTTTGCATAGAACATAATAATTTTATTTCTTGTTCAAATCCATTTGTAAAACATAAATAACCTTTATATATGTATCATATCAAAGATATGCACCGAATGTCAAAATTTCATGAATAGCAGTATACATGTTACAGTAAATATGAAAAACCGTAATTTTGCAAATTTACTAGTTAGTTTGATATAAGCCTATTTTACGACGAGAGCCGTTAACGCGTTAAAAAACCTAACCTTACCTAAACATATACTAATTAACTAAACTAACACAGTCCCGCACACATGTAAAAACATTGTGGGTGGTGGGAGAAAAGCGGTATTTACGTAATTCTTTGTTTTAAAGGAGAACTGACACGGTTTTGCATGGTACCCTTTTAACGTGTTCGACCGGGTGAAAACACGTCAATAATAACGTTGTCGCCGTCAGATTTTTGTTAGGAAAATTACTTACGGTGCTATTAGCGACGAAAGTTTAAAATCGCGCGCATGCGCACATACACGGACGGCTGCGAAGTATGGGGCGAAGGTCCATCCACTGCATTCGTGCGTCACGCGCCACCATCGTTTGAGTATTGCAAAACCGACGTTTTAAAGCCGTTGATTTGGCATTGTAATGTTTGTCGTCCGTAGGGGGTGGTGGGCGACGATTACAAATTAATTAATTAGGGAATGAAGTAGCCAATGTTGATCGAAGAGTATAATTTTAATTACAAATGTACACAAAGATGATATACTAATTCACACTATAATACTGCAATTTATAACTGAACTGCAGGAGTAGGTTTCCCTGCATAGATATTATGGTCCTTAGTGAAACTTATTCTCTCCTGACAGTAATTCCGCTCAGGGGTCTTCAAATAAGTCTCACCACCACTCTA
>JAVBJR010000365.1:0-2937 GCA_031546965.1 Dysgonomonas sp. | reverse complement strand
GATAATACTGTGGGTGTGATTATCCAGTTATTTCTGTAGATTACAGATAAGAATTTAGGATGGTTTCTTGCTGCTTGGAACCATCGATCGCCTGACTTCACCGAATTAATGGTAATGCATGGCACTCCAAAATGGCCGCCTAGGGTGGAAGCACGGAGCTAAGAGGGCATCGTTACTGTCACAATTAGGGCCATTTTGCTCCCTTATTCCACTACAATGAACTGATCGAGCGACTTGCATGAGGTCATGCGATCGCCGATAAAATCGGAATAAATAATCTTGTTTTTACATAGTATTTGGACTCGAAATGCACTTTCCGCAGAAACCGGTAAACAACGCTCTGAGTGGGTAAGGAGAAGCACCCTCGAGGTTATTGATCGTCGTGAAAGTATTGACTTCTATCGTATATCAAATGCATCATGATGGTGAATATCAGTTTTTGTTGAAGGAGAGCAAAACAAAAACGAAGGAAATTTCCATTTGATGCATCTAAATTAATATGAGTTCCGCTGGATTCATATTATTAAAACATGGAAAAGTACACGAGAAATGGAAGAATAATGCCATTTTCAATGCAAGCTTAGGAGAGGAGAGTTCAACATATCTAAAATTTAAGTCTTATAAGAAGGAGGCACATGTCAGAATTTTTCAAAAAATACTACCTTACATAGCAATGTTTCAGTGAATATGTACAAATTGAATTTTCGCAGTCAGATGATGAAATGTATTATGTATATAAGTGACGTTCTTTCAATTTTTATATAATATGACATGAAATTTGGCATGAGATTTTCGATGATGGTGAATCTGAATCTTGCCATTGTACTAAAGATATATGCTAATAATGTTGGATATAAGGTTATATAGTGTATCCTACGTACATTCATGTATACATATTTTACAGTAATTTATGATCTCTAATGGCTGCAATACACTACCTGGAATATAGCACAGTTTTAGTCGTACATAAAGTTAGATATATACGAGTACAATCTTAAACGACCCAGTTTTTAAAGGGGCAGTACACCTAGTTAACGATGTCAGTTGGGACATTATTAAACTTGTTCAATATTAGGCCAGTTGCATTGGAATCGAGAACCGACTCCTAGTTTGGCAGAAAACGCGTTTTTAACAACGACCTATTTCCTGTCGCGGCTGGATGCGTGCAACGGTTGGGCGAGCTTAGCCTCGATTTCAGGGTGGAGTAGCAGCGGTAGTTGGAACAGCCGCCGTTACCGAAGGTCTCCTACAGAATCGCCGCTGGTGGCTGTTGCCACCAGTGTTGCAACCCCTCGTGCAAAACGCACACAACACTCCCAACCAATGAGATTCTAGCCCCCACTGGGGCCAGAGCATGTTGACAACGCCCACATTTTGTGGTTTTGAGTTTATTTCTAAATAACTACAGCGAATTGGACATGGATGTAAATTACAAAGTGATATAATATGCCAAGATGAACAACATATATTAATTTCATTTTTGGGTGGACTGCCCCTTTAACAAACATCTTCAATGTAGTATAAAACGTCGATCATCATATTTTGCTTTGGGAAAAATATGTAAAGAGAGGTGAATTGTTATGAGAAAACCCAGCTGTCTAGTTCGATTTCCTGTACAAGCCAAAGGTTATTTAGGTTTGGGAATCTAATATAATTTTATGGTATAATAGCTAGTGCATAAATATTATTTTTACAAAATTGTTGTACATGCCCTACTAAAATTTTGAATAATTTGGATTATTTCTTATAGAAGTTATTCTCAAAATAATTTGCTGTATTTACATCAGGTTGTTATTTTTTATTAATGATATAATTCTAATGGTCACCTAATTGTTGTATCGCGCTTTGATATAACAAAGTTTAATGATAAATGATTTAATGAGCTTTTATTATGGTAGATAACTCATGCAGTGATCCAAACAAGTCAACACTTTGATCAATGTTGACAACTGGTCACTTATAGGCTTTATTATAAATTTGTAGGGCCAATTCACTGGGCAAATGACAAGTAGGTACCACGCATGCGCTTATGTCCGATCGAGCATATGTAAAATTTTGCCAATTATTTGTAACATATATTGACGTCAGAATTGGGCATACACATAATTATTATAACGGGTCTGCGATTTGGCTCATTCAAACCGCTAAATCATCGATCTTTTATGTATCGTAATCGATTGTTTGCATACTTATTTAGATCGGAAGAAATATTTATAATTTGTGGCGACAATAGTTGCGATTACTTGGGGTTGACTTCATTTTCAGAAAGAAAGTCGGAAATAGAAAGCGATTGATTTATCTGTGAACTTGCTTGTGGTCCATCTTTTCCTTTTTGATATCTTGTTCGATTTTGTATCATTCAGTGTGTGTATATATTTACGACCCAGTTGATGAAAGGTTTTGAAATTGTTGCCCACTTCTCCCATCCAGGCTTCGCTGCCTGATGCTATATATATAGTTTGCCTGGAAAATGTTAGATATTACGAATTGCTGTAATTCTATAAGCCGAACAAGATTGTATGTGTTGATACACCTTACATCCATATACAGGGTGTCTGATTCCCTTTCAGATAACTTGCAAACAAATACAGATATGTCGGATATGAAAACATTTCAAATAGGAAGTTTGATGGGAAGAATTCGATGGTAATACTGTATTGAAAATGGCCTCAGTGGTCATTTTAGGGGAAATTATCGAGGATGGTGATTTAATAATACTGAAACATGAGCAATTGAAGAACAATGAAATATTAAATGCATAGGGAATGTTATGACGTAATATTGCTTCTTACTTCTCTGCAGGTGTTGAGTTATGCTACATTGGGGAGAACACAAATGTCTGAGTGGCAATTTTCAATATTACCAGCAGATTCTTCCCACCAAACTTCCTATACTGGAATTTTCTCATATCCGACCTATCTCTATTTGTTTGGTAGT
>JAVBJR010000503.1:0-3197 GCA_031546965.1 Dysgonomonas sp. | reverse complement strand
GCTTTGGAGTTGAGGCCCTTGACCGCCAGGAGCGAAGGAGGAAGTGTGGGCAGTTCGGACACGTTCGCCAGTTGCCACACTAACCCTTTAGGTTCCCACGTTGACCTGACCATAGTGGGTGGTTGGGACGCCGACACTGGAGGACCTTCTTTGCTGTCTCCGTCCAGTAACCTCTACGTCAACCCGCTCATGGTGGACAACGACAACAACTTGATGCTGAACCACAGGAGAGATGGCGGTGTTGGTGGTGGTGTTCCGGAGGAAGAAGAGGAAGACGAACCGGAAGTGGAGGAAGAGGAGGAGGAGGAAGAAGAGGACGACTGCAGCAGACATTACTTGATAGACTTCTCTCCGAAATGCTCTCCGGCCACCAACGCGCAGAGGAGGTGCCGCGCGAGGAGTACGCCGTGCCGCAAGACCCCTCCTTCCGCCACCATGAGCTTGGGACTTGGGCTTCGAGGATTGGCAGCTGCAACCGTTGGCACTTCCCTCAACGACATCACCAACGGCATCGATGATGACTGCGATAGGTCCGCGTCGAGGGCATCGCTGTCCATCATGAACAGGTCACCGTCTTCCCTCAAATCGTCCAAACGTCCCAGGTTTTCCCAGGTAATCAATACATACTACAAGGTCAAGTTCATATTCATAAGCTATCACTTGATTGGCTGCTATAGTGCGTCGCAAGTCAAGGTAGTAGTTTGTCCTGCCTGTCGCTCCCCTTAGAATGAAAGTAGACTCGCTAAAATGCACGTGTTCTTCGGTTTAGCGGCGGCGAGTCTACTTTCACTCTAAGGGGAAGGGAACATCAACGCAACAAAGAAACAAGCGGGCCATAAACTACTACCTTGACTTGCGACGCACTATACCATGTATTTTCTTGGTAGCAGCTTTATATGGTAGCAAACAGGACAGCCAATCAGGTGATTGCTTATGAATATGAACTTGACCACGGAATGACTGTATACTATTTCCCTGCCAAAGTTCACACCTGTATAGGTGGAGCAAAGTACTTATTTTCAACCAATTGCAAGAAAATAGTTACTCTTTTATATACGTCAATGCGAACGGTCTGGCGGATGGTTACAACTCATTGCCATTGGCTGAACTTTGGCTGGGAAATATCATAGTACAGTTGATGCCAATTAATCTTGGCAAAAAGAGGCATGTGCTTGGTAAAACACAGGTGTGTCTACTTTCATGATTGACATATTAAGAGCCAATATAGTGAATAGTTGCTGCCCGATAAGATACAGAAGGGTGGAGCTAAATAAGCGGAAGCCAACGCCATTGGATAGTACACAAAGAAGTACATACCTCTGTTTTGCAAAGATAAATTGGTATCGACTGTAATTGACCGATTTCATGTGCCTTGCTATTGACTGAAATATAAAAAAAATGGCGCCCTTGTTGTGGGTATCTAGGCAACAACCAATAGGGTTGCACGATTATCCACATTACGACCTCCATATTTGCAATGGGACACGCTTACTGAAATTGGTCAATTAACCTTTTTCAGTAAGCAGCCATTGGCTGGAAAAAAAAAACAATTAAAAATGGCGTCTTTAGTTGGGATGAAGTGGATAAACTTGTTTTCTGCCAACCAGTTTGCAGCTTTATCCCAACTAAGGCCTCCATATTGGAAAAAGGCGGTGCTACTGAAAAAGGTCAATGTACTATACTAAAACCGCGTTCAAAGTTGCACCACGTGGGTGAATTGAAAGGGATGGGACAATACGTTAGACCAATGAGGAAGACGTTATGATGAGCTTGGGTGTGGCTAGCAATGACCTAGAACGTCGAATTGCATCGAACTTACTCCCTCACTGGTCATTGGGCTCGTCATACCCTTTGACCTCCTCAACCCGTGGTGCAACTTTGAATCCGTTTTCAGTATAGTTAAAAAAAAACGTAGAATACGTTTTTGCTTTTATCTGGTATAAGGGGTACATGAAGCAAATTTTCAATAACGGATATGACGTCATCTCGCTTGATGGAGGCCGCAATCGCCGCAATCTTGTTTTTTGTGGTAGCCACCATCTTGCTGTTTGTGGTGGAGCCGGTGGTGCTTCGGCTACAGTTACATTTGTAGTTACATTTGTAGTAATATTTGTAGTTACATTTATAGTAACATTTGTAGTTACATTTATAGTAACATTTGTAGTTACATTTATAGTAACATTTGTAGTTACATTTGTAGTTACATTTGTAGTTACATTTGTAGTTACATTTGTAGTTACATTTGTAGTAACATTTGTTCACGTATTCTACGTTTGGAGGGTGTACCCCCGGTACAGCTCCCTGTGTTTTTATTTTTATTTTTCACCACACTTCATTGTCCTTGTTCTGGCACTTTGCCATGCTACTCGCAGGACTTGACAAGGCTGGAAGAGGACAGATGCGGAAGCGCGCATTCATCTTGCGATTCGCTCTTCTCGAACCCGAGCCGCAGAAGTCTTAGCGCAGCCGGTCCACCGTCAACCTGTTCGTCCACCAGTCTGGTGCCATCATCATCTTCGATCATAACGATTGGTAGACGAACACCTTCTACTGGTGCCAGCCGAGGTATAGCCTCCGCTTACAGATTTGCACTTAAGCACCTCTTTGGCAAGGATAGTGAGTGTAAGCGGGGTAAGAAGGTGTCCACTGCATTTCACTCTCTACTTATCACTGTATATTTACATACTTAGACATGCATTTCAGTCTAGTAATCTGTAACTGTTCCATGGGTTTTGTTCATTCAGTGACACTTGTTTTTTCTCGTACTTTTCGGTAGGTAGAGGTTTTTTCAGTGTTGCGTTACGTACGTGGTGCCTCTGTGTCCTTTTACTTTTATTATGTACATATATATACAGGGTGATTCGTTTATTCCTAACCTCATAATTAAAACTCAGTAAATATGAATTATCAATGAAATGTGGATTTATTACAGACACTATATATTTATTTCCTTGCGTATGTACTCTTACGTAAAGTTTTAGGGAGGTGCATGGGAACTTTGAATCACCCTGTATATATATTGTAGGTACTTTAATTTCCTTAAATGTTTCTCTGGATTATAATATATTATACTATCAGCTGATTCTAGTCCACTTACACTGACGATCCAAACATTATTGATTCACACATTTTTATTATCTTTGCGCACAAAACCATCCCAACTATACTAGGCCTACTTTTAATGTACTTTTAATGTA
>JAVBJR010000606.1:0-2763 GCA_031546965.1 Dysgonomonas sp. | reverse complement strand
ACTCTTCCATCTAAAGGGGTGGCCGTGTTTAGCCAGCACACCCAAGACGTCATCACCTCGGGTGCGCGTAATCACCCAAGTGCAGGCTAAACGCGGCCACCCCTTTAGATGGACGAGTCCCTCCCCTTGTCCCTCGGTATCCCCGACCTTGGAATTGCTTCTCTCGGTGGCAGTACAGTATAGTTTGAAGCTTCACGTATGGTTCATCCACTCTCAGCTGCAGGTAGGCCTTCGACAGATCCAACTTCATGAAGTAACGTCCTTCAGATAAGTCTGCCAACAGCTCTGCTACTGAAGGAATGGATATTGACCAGGCGTCAGTCAGTGCTCGATTCAATGTGCTTTTAAAGTCCCCGCACAGACGCAGTTCACCAATTGGCTTAAACACATCAATTACTGGCATTGCCCAATCTGTAGTAATGATTGGCTCCAAGACTCCTGCTTTGCAAAGGTGATCAATCTCTTCTCCGATCTTCGCAAGTTGCGCAAATGTTACGTTTCTCGCCTTCAAGTGAATAGGGATAACTGATGGGTCGACATACAAGGTTACTGGTAGTTCCTTAATGGTACCCAGTCCTTCAGCAAACACATCTTCAAATTCTTGGACAATATCCTTGCAGACTTTGCTCCTGGACACAGAGGACACCCTGCAGACTAATGCCCAATGTTGCAAACCAATCCACTCCCAGCAAGCAGCGATGACCCCTAGTGGCCACTTGTATTGCAAGATCACAACTTCTCTTCCCATAACACACTGCAACTGTTGCCATTCCTAAGATTGCCACCGGACTTCCCCCGTAATCTCGTAGTTGATACAGAGATTTCCTGACACTGTCTAGCTAGCTCTTGGGTAAAGTTTGTGAAATGTTGTCTCATCTACTATTAACACACGCACTCCAGAATCAAACTCCATTTTGCAATCCATTCCATATGTATATCTTAAGCGTTGTTTGACCTCCCCGTTACTTCTCACTCCTAATAAAGTTCAGCTGGTAGATATCAGGACAATCTGAAGCTTCATATTCCACTGCAACACTTGTAAGATTGGCAACTCTTGCCTGAGGCTTCCGGGCACGCAGCAGATTTTGCTCTCCTTGGTGAAGGCTTACTATGACATACTTTAGCCAGATGACCCTTCTTGTGGCATTGGTGACACTCAACTTCTCTGAACTTACACTGCACGCGAGGATGTTTTCCCTCACAACTCCAACAAGAGACCTGCCATGGTCTTTCAGCATTATTCATAGTAGAACGTTGAACCTCTTGCTGACTTCCACTTCGGCTACCATAGCCCACAGCACTAATATGGGTAGAACTCACGGCATACGGACAATTCGCCCCTCACAATACGCCCCCGGCAAATGACCCCCTGCATCAGACCCCGGTGTCAGTTGGCCCCCTTTCAATTCGCCCCTGCACAAATGGGGCCTGGCAATTCGCCCCCTAGCAATCTGCCCCATAGCAATTCGCCCCCAGCAATTCACCCCCATACAATTCGCCCCCCCACCAGAATCAAACTAATTTTGTTAAATACATATTAGTAAAATCAATACTTTTCAATTGTAGAATATGGTGCTTTCACTAGTGGAGTTTGAGCCATTTCCCAATACAAGGGGGCTTGTATGCTTATCTACAATCTACCTATGTCGATCCGCTTCCTACGCCGGCCCGCATCCCATAGTCCGGCTGGATCCGGATTCGCAAGAAGGGAATGAAATGAGTCGGCTGGTGACCACCAAGGGGGGATATAATCTATGGGTCGCTGGAGGCCCGAAGGGCCTCCAGATCATCTTCCCCAATTAATTCAATATTTGTTAATTTGCGCCCTCCAATCAGCGCGCAGGATGAGAAGGATGCGGGGCGCCGAGGGATCCGCTTTTCGTGGCCAGATTGTTTACTCGCGTACTACGCATGGCATTTATGCTCTGAAATGGTGGTGCCTAGTACATGTAGTAGTAGTACAGTTCTGAAAAAAATAGTAGTCCTAAAAGAAAATAATTATTTAATGATATTACATGTGTGGCAGACGTATTTCACACATTAAGTGAATTGTTTATTTTGATTTGGAAGCACATGGCAGTGTTTTGATTAATATGCAAATTGTTGCATTATTTGTTGAGCAACATTGCGCAACATGTTGAAGCGAGGTGAGTGTTACATAATCCGTTCAAAGGTCAATTTCAGGGATTATAAAGCCAGTGGAGCGACTGAGTGAGGTGCCACTTCTCAACTTGCCACCAACCTCACTGGATCTTTTCACCACAGGACTCATCACCACCAGGAACATCATATCGCCACCAGGTGGCTCTTCTTCGCAGTGTAACGGCTCTTTCTTTCAGATGCTGGTCATCTCAATTAACGGTAAATATTGTTCCTAGTTGTGGTGAGCGCCTTGTGGATTTATCTTATCAGGCTTGAGCCTGCTCCATTCTTTAGATTTTGATATTGGGGTTTTAAACCCTATTAACGTATTTCCTTACGGTTTTATTCGCACTAATAATATTAAGATGGTCAACTGTGTAATGGTGGAGAAGAGGGAGCCAAGGAGAATTAAAATCATTATTTGGCAGTATTTCTGCGTACATTTATTACCGGGAACGCTACACATGTTTGTTTCATACGGTATGTCAAATATCTGAACAAATGCAAAATAAGGGCACACAATGTTTATGTCTTTACATCCTCTCCCGGGGACATTCGCGTCTCTGCATGGCTTCGATAGGTGGGTGATGCAGGAAGTACTGTATGCTAAGGGCAGCAGCA
>JAVBJR010000404.1:0-2686 GCA_031546965.1 Dysgonomonas sp. | reverse complement strand
CCGCTCCTCGTCCGCTACCGATCCATCACTTCCGGACATGCGCAGTTTTGAGTCAAATGAGTCAATTGCGAGCAAAATAGAATTGTAACAATAATATTAATCATGATGCACTGCGCAGCTGTTGGCCAAAGCAATCATTGCAGCGTTCATCAAAACGCAAAATTATTAATGAGTTGATATTACTAAACATACACACCATTCTCAACACGAAAAAAGTCAACGAAGGCAATGCCGCAGACAAAAAATGCAAGAATGTTGCACATTCCAATTGAATTAACCCACTTAAGCCTACATTATTATCCGTTGACGGAACAATAAATCCTTTGGGAGAAACATTTTCCAGAAACATAAAAAAATTTAACAAAATTCCCAAGTTATAAGATAGCAACCCCATGTTAAACTTAGTGTCCTTCCTGAAAGATGCCAGTCTTATCTGGATAAATGTGGCAGGTTCCAACTTCACAAAACAGTTGTGATATTATAATACATATGAATATCAACGGTGAGTTAATTGAAATTTACTGCTATCATTCAAAAATCGCACAAATCTCAAAAAGGCGGGACAGATGGCCAGGGAATCGAACCCCAGGTGACTGGCTCACTCTACCCTTCTATTTGGAACACCCGGAAACCGAAACTCATCCATTTGTTCCGAGTTTCGGCCCTTTTATGGTACCAAGGAACTTGACGCTGCAACCAATTCACTTTTTGGCACTATTTTGTTTGAGTAGCCACCTGTTTGGATTTGGACGATATCCTGTGTTCAGCGGACAAGTACGTTATCCATTTCATTCATTATGTTCATAGAATTAATTTTAGAGACATTTCTTTCAAAATTTGACTGTTCTGCAATATCTCGAGATGCGAACTAAAACGGTGGTAATATTTTAGGTTTACCATGCAAAATAATGCTGTTATAAGTTTCAAAGGCAATTTAAAAGAAAACACAGATCAAAATTTCAATTCGTGGACACCGATGATGTACCATTAAACTGCAACCATACTTATAACAAATGGAGATGTAATGGTTTCCGCATCAGAACGTATATTTGACAAAAGCAGATGAACATACATACAACGACGTCATACATGCAATAGTACTCCATCGAAAACAGACAAATACACACTGTTAATATATTCATCAGTACACATCGCATCCCTAAATGCGCAGAGCAGAGCAGCCATGACGTACCAACACACAAAATGAAGAAGCGAATGGCATTGCAGCAAACAGAGAATGCGCGAACATGGAAAGTTTTGATTGGGTACGTTGTTACCGTGGAAGGAAGGGTGTGAACGGCGTCCCAGGTAGAACGTATATATACAACGCAATTCAATCAAAACCATCATTCAAAATTTAAAAATGAGTTTGATATCATCACTACTCGTGTGCTTCTTGACATTTCAAGCGTGCGATACGTACAAGTTTTTGCCGCACGACGGTGGACACCACGGAGGCCTGGCCAGAAGACAAGGTAACCTTCTTCGGTATACTCCCAACACTCTAACTGTGGTCCCGCCTGTAACAAAAGGGCCTTTAACCCTGGAACACTCGGGTTGGCGTCTCATGGACGCCACACATTTAAAAATTGAAGCTAATGAGCTTTAAGTTTTTTGGGAAACTTGTCCCTTGGTATACCTTCGTTTAAACATCCCTAGTACCTTTTAAAGTATGATTTGTTCAGGTATTTGAGCATTACTGTCATCGGGGAGTGCTTAAAGTTGACAGATGATGCCGGTTTGGTGCGTGTTTTTCTGTATAATATAATATAAATTTATGCTATAGGTACCCTGAATTCTATCTGTTTTTATATTAGTAGGTTATCCAAATTAGTTGGAATCAGGAGACAACACTAACCATCTTTTATTAACACCTTAGCTGAATTCTTTATGTGATATTGGATTCAATTTGATTTTACTACATATTGCATACCTATGATTCGTACAATTTACAATACACTAATAAAATTTTGTATTGCTTCAAACTATATGTTAATTGGAGTGCAGTAACATTAACAAAATTTATGAAATCATAAAATTATTTATTGTGCAATCAGAAATCAATGGATAATTAATTAGTAGTTGGCGTCCAACAGACGCCATGTGAGTGGAATTGAAAAACAATTTCACCCGAGTGTTCCAGGTGAAAATTAGAGACAGGTTCTTATTTGTGAAATGTAAAAAACGAATGACGCTATTATTCCAAAAAACCGTTTTTGTTGTATATTTAAGCTTATTTAATGCTAGTTATTGCTAATACTAATACTAGTCTTGCTATTTTTTATAAGGTATATACTTTTCTTATGTTTGTATGTTAAGTGCTTTTAACCAGTTGCAATGCAACAGTTGTAATGCAAACTTACATTTATAATAATGATGATGATTTGATTCAGGTTTCAAATTCGAATATGCCACAGACCCACCTATTTTCTTGTGATCGAGTTTTTGCTCCAAAGAGTTCGCAGGAGGACGTTTTCCAAGAAATTTCCCCATTCGTTCAAGTAATTATAAATCATTTTGTGATGGAAAATGTATTTGTAAATATTAACAGATTGGGCGTGGGATATAATTTCAGAGTGCGGTGGATGGCAAAACGTACACCATGGAAGGACCTCCTGGTGCATGTCCAAACGATGTGGGAATAATTGCGCGCACAGTCACCCAAATATTTTCCGCCACGCGGGAA
>JAVBJR010000369.1:0-3247 GCA_031546965.1 Dysgonomonas sp. | reverse complement strand
TTCGTCTTTTGGAAGTCGTGGGTGTAATCTTTCAGTATCTCCCTGTGCCTTTGCAACATGTGAAGCTGTTCGGTGTTGGGAGAAGTCTTGGCCTGCGACTGCGCGTAATCCGCCATCTTATCGTTCACGCCTGTCAACTGACTCAACCCAACAATCCTCAGTACACGCTTACTAAAAATGTTCATTACTGTTCGCAGCAACAAGGAGCTCTTACTTTTAATAAAAGCTGTTCTATCTCCATGGCCATCGTGTCGAACATTTGAACTCCATTCGCACCGGATAATAAAGGGGCAGCTTCAGCGCTGAAAAATTATACAATGATCCACTGTATAATATCCAATAAAATAACACCTGTAGTTCTACAATAGATGTTATTCCCGATTGAACCCAGGAAAAACATACATATTTAAAAGTATAATACATAAACCTGCACCATTGCGTGTTAGAGAATACAATAGTTGACTGTCATGCACTGCACCAATTATGTCAAAAAAAACTACTCATTAACATGTGGTCATATCTACATTCAACAATGCACGCAAATTATAATTTGAAATGGTAAACTTTGCAGGATAAAAACAAGTTAAATGTTTTCCAGGAAACTTTTTGATGTAGCTCATCCAACCTTAACAAAAGAATACAGTGCTCAGTTTGTCCTATAAGATGACACTTTTCATTCATAAAAATACGCAAAACACCAGTTTTATGAGACAAACTGCGGTATTTTTTTAGGGAATTAATATTTCTTTTGTGTAGAGAAAATGGGAATTGTGCTTATACTGAAAATTAAAGGTGAAACAGGTCATTTCTTCATCGAAATTTTAAAATTAAGCAACAAATTCGCATTAATTGAATGAATGTAACGAAACAATTGAATTTTGTATGAATTTCCAATTTTATAATCGTTTTGTGGGTTGGTGAATTTGGGTTTTATTGCCACACATAATTTGCTGCTGTTCACAATATTTGTGAAATATTTACCCTCCAGGATGGACTTTGGTGCCGTACGAAGTTCCCAGCTTCCCAAAAGACACTAATTTCAGATCGATCTCGTTTTCAAGTTGTCTAGCTTGCTTCCTTAAATCTAAAACAAAAAATACAAGATATCAATTCTGCTGTAATCAATGAGCTATATACAGTATATAGCTCATTGCTGTAATCATGGTCGAAAAGACGAACATATGCGTGGCATATTTCCAAATGTCAAAAATTGCAGCCCAAATGCAACGTTTCCCAGCTTAAACGGTTTGTTCGGAAACTCTACGGTCGCAAATTACTCGATTCCGATCCGGAAAACGTTACTAAAACCTAGAAAATATTAACGAAATCAACGCAAAAAGCTCACCCTCCCAAAAGCTCGTAGCAGCGGCCATGATTTGCAGACGTTCCACTCGAACTCGAAAGGCGCTTAGCAGAAGCGCCGCGCAACTATGACGTCATGCCACCCACGATCGAACGCCGACCAATGAAGATGCTCGCCCAACGGAAACCTCTCATCATTGGCCGATGGCTTAACGGATCACGATTCGAAAATTTGGAACGCTGCCGTTTTGGCTATTTTGGATATCTAGCGTTTTTCGCGTAGAAAATGTCCGAAAATAGCAACGATGTTCGTTTGCCTCAAGGAAGTTTGCCTACAGCCAGCACTACGAACAAAAGTGGTTTTAATATAAGGAGAAGCATCCGTTTCGGAAGAGAAAATTCGGCGCACGATTTGAAACTGATGGGCACCAGCGTCGTGAGGAGCGTCAACGCCAACGCCAAAAACCTCAAGCAGCACACCAACAAAACCTTTCAAGCAGTTAGAACCACACTGGACAATATTTCTCAAGCAAGTATTCTTAATGTCTTCGATCTCGTATTTTTAGTAAAACGCTATCATTTTAATTAAATACAATTGTACAGTTTGGTAGACATGCATGAGGATCTCTACGTAGATGACCTGCGCTGGAAAAACTCAAAAACAGTTTTAAAAGAATAGTACACTTCTGCAAAGTTACCACAGTTCTGTGGAAAATACAGCACATAACGTACACATAAGTTATACCAAGAGGTTATAAGAGCAATGATAAGAGGTTATACAGAGAAATCTGTTTATGGTGGAAAATATTAGTGAAAACTGTCTGGTGGAAACTTTTATGTGGAAACCTGTCTATGATAGGTAATGATACATTTTTGTCTCCCATTCACAGCATGATTTATGTTTTAAAAAAAGTTCTGTATGCTGGAAAACCAGTCTATGAAGTTTTTCCGACCCCTTGAGATTCCGCCATAGACAGGTTTCATTGTACACATTTGTTTTTGACCACTGACTGCATAATTTGTTATCAAACCTCTTTAAAGTGGAAGGTTTTTTCCAGTCCCTTGAGATTCCACCGTATACACAGGTTTCACTGTAGTTCCAGCAAAGCCGTGGCTTTATAATTGGTCTTAGTGGGCAATTATTTCAAAACAATTTTTCTTCAATAATGTTGATAGCAAAAGTTGCTCAAAATCCCGATTAACTAAAAATAAAAAGGTGATTGGCATTGAACTAAACTATAAGTGTGTCAATTACAGAGGTTGAGGAAATCGACGAGGCGCCGTTACCGACTGGAAGCGATGACCACCCCGAAACGCGCCAACCAAGAGAACAGACCGGTGAAGATGTATTCCCCATTTGGAATAGAGACCCCATCAAAGATGAAATGCGCACGTGACACCAGAAGATCGGCCCAATTTCAGAGGTCTGCAACGAACAAACACCTAATATTTACATCGGGTTACCGTTATTACAGCGTATTAACTTTTGAATTACCAACCATTTTCGCAGGGCAAGTTTCCGAAGTCCCAGTCAACGTCTTAAAGAAGATGTGGTGTCCTTGGAGAACAGCAATCAGCAGCTGAATTACTTGGCTCAAGGGATCGGTCTTAGGGCAAGCGTGCGCAAATGAGACGTTAAATCCCGCACTTATTCCCGCACAATCACCTTGCGTAAAACAAAGGTGCTTAAAATCAGTATTTGAAATCCAAAGGCAACTTTTCCGTTTTCTACATTTTAAGTTTTTAATTTTGAAAGGAATGTGAATTTCAGTATAAAACACCGATTTTCTTACATTTTTTATATTTCAAGGAAAATGTCAGTTGTGTAAGTTTGTATTTCTATATAGTATTAACGCACAATTTTTATTTGTTATTTTTTTTAAATGTGTTTTCCATTTTATTTTGATACGGCAGCTGCGAGCTACATCGGACGCATAATATAACG
>JAVBJR010000032.1:0-3801 GCA_031546965.1 Dysgonomonas sp. | reverse complement strand
CACCAGGTAGGCGGTTGCGCATGATTTTGATGACAGGGTGCGTCCGGTCTGGGCATCGAATACTTGAAAACAGAACTGATACACCCCTTGCGGCAGGGGGCGGGAATAGGTTACTGCATTGATGCCGGAGAGGTTTTCGAGACTGAACAGACTACGAAGGTCTATATTGGTAAGGATCAACGGGGTTCCCGGATATAGGGTGAGGTTCTGGAATCCTTGGATAAAGGGGGCGCTTGTGGCGATGGGTACGGAGTTTAGTCCGCTTTCCAGGGTAAAGTGTAGTTTGATCTGGTGAGAGGGTTCCATCAGGTCTCGCATCAGGAGCTGAAGCTGGAGTTTGTTTTCGGTGGTGGTGGCATAGTCTGCTAATTGCAGGCTGTATGGGGGTGTCAGTATAGGGGTTACTGACACCGGATATTGTTGTGCATTCAATAGGGATGCCCAAAATACGAATACAAATAATAGGATGTTTTTTAAGGTGTGCTTATTTTTATTCATCGCTGTTGGTTATTTGTATTGGTAGTTGATTTCCTTATGGCTTCCTGATTTGTCTCCCGGCATCTGATATTGCACTTTGACTTTGTATTTCATCTTGGGGGCTACATTGTATTGGGAGGACATCAAGGTGTTGATCTCCTCTGGACGGTTGGTTGTAGGGGTATTTACGTATTTGGCGGCTGCCTTGGATATTGACTCATACCAGTCAGCTTTGTAATATCTGAACAGGTCGTAATAGTACGGAAAAGTGTTTTTCAGAAGCTGATTTCCTTTCTCCTTGTCCAAATAAAGCAGGTACGAACTGAAAATCGGCAGGGCATTCACAGGTGGAACCCCGATAACATTGTCCTGCATTACTATTCGATCCAGAGTAAGTCCGTCAAGAGGGTATTTATCGTAAATCAGAGCGTTGAATTTTCCGGCAAAAGGATCGTCCATATAGGCTGTCAGGCTAATCAATGGTTTATTATCTGTATACTGAGAGCCAATCAGTTCGGTTGCATCAAAATACTCATCGGCATTCATATTGTTTTGCAGGCTCACCACATCAGAGGTTACTTTCATCCACAAGGGATTGAAATTCAGCTTATCGATTTTGTCCGAAAGGGTATTATATCGGGATGTTTTAAATACGAAACTTAAGCGTTCAATTTCCCCGTCTTTAGATAGGTTGGCTGCCGTTTTGGTTGCGGTTTCGGTGGTCATAGACGAGTTCTCGTCTGCTCCTTCGGAGCGAACGGTGGTTGTAGTGACTGTATTATTATTTGCTTTGTTACCGCTGTTTGCATTTTTTGCAATAATTGACAGGGTGTATTCCTTTTGTTTGTCAAGAGCCGGTACTGTAAATAGTACTTCGTTGTTTGCCCCATCATATCTGAAGTCTGAAACTTTGGGGTTTCCGCCGGCATCTTTTAATTGAGACTGACTTTTCCAGTTGGGATCATCAAAAAGGTAATCCTGTCCTCGTTTCAATTTGATGTACCCGGCATTAGATTCCTTTATGTAGTAATTTTCCTGATTAACAACGGGATAGGCATATTGAATGTTAGACAAAGGGATCACATTAGGGGCTGTGCCCGTAGTAAACCATCTTTCTTCTGTTTCAATCGCTTTTTGTCCTTTATCGGTCAATACTTCATAAAGACCTCCTTTCTTTTCCATGAAGCTGACTTGCAGGACAGCCTTCATTTTTTTATGGGGAGGAAGAATATCATCAGAAACAAAGTTGGCTATATCTCCTGATTTGGTGTACTCTATCTTCCCGTCAATTTCGGCTCCCGCTTCGTCGGTTATAGTAAACTTATCTATGACAATTTTATAGGTATGGTCGGCATCATCTTCGGGTATTACAAAAGGTTCGTTTACATTGAAAGCAAAGGTTGCCTGTGGAATGGCGAACACATCCACATCGTTGTCGTCTTTTTTAGGAGTCAGGTCTGTAATAATCTTCATTCCTCCCAAAATAGACTCATTTTCCAACTGGCATTCTTCTCCAAACTCCAGTTTGAAGCGGAATTTACCCTTAATCATTCCTCCCAACAGATTGTAGTAACCACCTAAATATCCTCTCATCCATACCGGATTGGGTGCTTTTGCCTGCAATAGGGCTGCTGCACCGGCTTTGATGATGGGTATTTTCTTTTTGATGAAGAATAGTTTAATTTTTATGCCTAATTCTCCTTGTAGGTAGACATACGCTTGTCCGTTGGCATACCAGCCATTGATTCCGATTTGTTCTCCTGCACGGTTGCTGCAACTGGCTTCTCCGTAATTACGCAACATAATATCACCTCCCAATCCGGCTTGAAACCTTGCATAAAGGAATAGTGCGGTCATGTCTCCGGTATCAAATTTGAAATGGGTACCAAAAGCAAAACCTTTACCGTCAGCCAAAGAATTCAGGCTTTTCATATAGTCAATATCATTGAGTTCGAGACCCAATATACGAGCTACTTCTATGGGAGGTGCAGGACTGTCGGGGATGGTACTTCCAACCATAAAATAACTGGACGACTCTACATAGAAGTTCTTTAGACCTACACGCAAACCGATCATGTCCGTAGGTGTCCCGATATACATGTACCAGTCTTTGGGAGCGATATGTAGAACAGCCCAACCGGCTCTTCCGCCGGAGCCAACTCCTTTAATCATTCCGTTTG
Source organism: Dysgonomonas sp. (assembly GCA_031546965.1). Taxonomy (GTDB): domain Bacteria; phylum Bacteroidota; class Bacteroidia; order Bacteroidales; family Dysgonomonadaceae; genus Dysgonomonas_A. Next base: position 1,144 of record JAVBJR010000032.1, on the reverse strand, counting down.
CTACATTTACATACACATCCAAATTAGCATGAAATATTTTGTTGTTAAAATCGTAATTCATTGCCAGTTTGGCATACATAGCCGATTTGATAGTAGTTGCTGTTGTAGGGTAGTTATTATCAACCTGTTCTACATCCAGGAAAGAGTTTACGCGTTTATTGTCTTTTAGGTCTTTTAGGAAGTTGGATTGACCTACTATATCTTTGAATTTATCTTTTACTCCTGCAAACGGATCGGGAAGTACCGCCGTTATATCCTCCATAATAAAGGCTTCTCCCACAAAACCGATATTGGCTAAACCTCCGTTGGCATTGGTCGACATATTGAATCCTGCCATAAAAGAGGCAATACCGTCATCATAGAGATTGCCGTATACACCTGCTCTTAGAGCCAGTCCTATGGTTTTATCAGGGGTAAGCACCAGCGCTTTGTCTTTGTATTCAGGGAGCAAGCTCATATCTCTGTCGGGGATCATGTGATAAAAAGCTCCGCCGGTAAATCCAGTAATTTGGACGTATCCTGCCGGAATTTTCAATCCGTTGACCGAACCTTCAAATCCCCAATACCTAAAAGTGCTGTAACCATAAACGGCATTTACACTCACGGTAACATTATTCATGGCATTTAATTTGGCACTCAGAAAAGCTTTGAACCCATTCCCATAAAGGGGATCTTTTTTCATAATCTCCAATGATCCCGATACGTTTGCAATTCCTATATCTACATTGTCTAATGCTAATTTAGATAATTGGAAGCCTTTATATTTCCAGTCTTGAGTGGAGTTATTACTTACCATTTCCCCATTAACATGCAAAATTCCGCTTGCTGCAAATCCATTGTCCTGCAAGCCTACGGATATTCCAAAACTAAGGCTTGCCTGATAACCGTCTGAAGTAAGGATAATATTACTGATACTTGCCGGAAAATTAGCCAACTTTTGTTCTCCCATTGCCCCAAATGATTTGACTGTAAAATAAGGGGCTTGGGTTTGCAGGGCCAATCCTTCAAATCTTATTTCTTTAAAACGAACGGTTTTACTTTCTTCTGCTTCGGTGTCAGCCTCGTCCTGGTCTCCTGCACTAATGTCAAGCTTACCGTTTAGGATGGCTCTGGGATAGAATTGTTTGTTTTGTACCCGCATTTC
>JAVBJR010000256.1:0-3481 GCA_031546965.1 Dysgonomonas sp. | reverse complement strand
TCGCAGGAGGTTCAAGTACAACTCCAGTCGCAGGAGGTTCAAGTACCACTCCAGTCGCAGGAGGTTCAAGTACCACTCCAGTCGCAGGAGGTTCAAGTACAACTGCAACTCCAGTATCAGGAGGTCCAAGTATGACACCTACGTTTGCAACTGTATCAACTAAATACACAGGACCCTCAACACTTGGAGTCAGTCCAACAACAGGTATATATGCATGGATAATAAATTAAGGAAAATCCATTTAAAACTAAGTTGATATCGTATAATAAATATAATTATATGCATTTTTAAAATGTAAGGAATTTTAGACAACATCCCCATTTACTATACATATAATGCATTAATTGTTGCCCTCGACCATTTACAAAGTTTTCATACAATGCTCCAAAAGAAACCTGCAAATTCTGCTGTGTAAAATTATCATATAGAGTAGCAAAAATAATTTAAACGTACATGTGGTACAGCGACACCAAGTATATCACCTTCAACTCCAGTTGCAGGAGGTTCAAGCACAACTCCAGTCGCAGGAGGTTCGAGTACCACTCCAGTCGCAGGAGGTTCCAGTACCACTCCAGTCGCAGGAGGTTCCACTACCACTCCAGTCGCAGGAGGTTCAAGTACCACTCCAGTCGCAGGAGGTTCAAGTACAACTGCAACTCCAGTATCAGGAGGTCCAAGTATGACACCTACGTTTGCAACTGTATCAACTAAATACACAGGACCCTCATCACTTGGAACCATTTCAACAACTCCACCAACACCAGGTAGAGTAAAACTGTCTAACTCGAACATGCATAGTGCAGGTGAATTCGTTCAAGTTAGACAGGCATTCAACTTGCTCAACGAGTGCAAACTTTCACTGCAAGATTTTGCTCAGAAACAAACAGCGAGCTATTTCATGCTATTTGCACTACATTAGTATACATTTTCCCGTTTAAAAAAATGTACATAATATGGGACTGTTAATAAGTACAGTTGGCTGCCATGTCTGAAAATAATGTTGACTCCACTTGTTCCAAGTGAAAGTCAGTAGACTTCAATGCTGAATTTTCCAATTGACATGCACGACCACTACGATTCGTGCAAATAGCAGGAATTTTAAGCGAAACTTCGTAGCAGGTGTCAAAAACCCCAATTATCATAACTCAGGCACTGAAATACATGGAATGTTCAAGTTTGACACAAGGAACTAACAACGTTCACAGTGCATGAACACAGATGCAAATTTTCATAGAATACAAATCCTGTTTAATAAATTTTCACATACACAGAGTAACATGTAAATAATTTAAACCTTCAAAGGAGGCTCAAGTACACCTTCCGGACCAGCAGGTTCAAGTACACCGTCAGGAACAGCGGAATCAAGTACACCTTCAGGACCAGGAGGTTCAAGCACACCTTCAGGAACAGGGGAATCAAGTACACCTTCAGGACCAGGAGGTTCAAGCACACCTTCAGGACCAGGAGGTTCAAGTACACCTTCAGGAACAGGGGAATCAAGTACACCTTCAGGACCAGGAGGTTCAAGCACACCTTCAGGACCAGGAGGTTCAAGCACACCTTCAGGAACAGGGGAATCAAGTACACCTTCAGGAACAGGGGAATCAAGTACACCTTCGGGACCAGGAGGTTCAAGTACACCTTCGGGACCAGGAGGCTCAAGTGGACCGGCTACACCTTCCGGACCAGGAGGCTCAAGTGAACCGGCTACACCTTCCGGACCAGGAGGGTCAAGTGGACCGGCTACACCTTCCGGACCGGGAGGTTCAAGTGAACCAGCAACACCTTCCGGACCAGGAGGCTCAAGTGGACCGGCTACACCTTCCGGACCAGGAGGCTCAAGTGGACCGGCTACACCTTCCGGACCGGGAGGTTCAAGTGAACCAGCAACACCTTCCGGACAAGGAGGCTCAAGTGGACCGGCTACACCTTCCGGACCAGGAGGCTCAAGTGAACCAGCTACACCTTCCGGACCAGGAGGGTCAAGTGCACCGGTTACACCTTCCGGACCGGGAGGTTCAAGTGAACCAGCAACACCTTCCGGACCGGGAGGCTCAAGTGGACCGGCTACACCTTCCGGACCAGGAGGCTCAAGTGAACCGGCTACACCTTCGGGACCAGGAGGTTCAAGTGAACCGGCTACGCCTTCCGGATCAGGAGGCTCAAGTGAACCGGCTACACCTTCAGGACCAGGAGGTTCAAGTGAACCGGCTACACCTTCCGGACCGGGAGGTTCAAGTGGACCGGCTACACCTTCGGGACCAGGAGGTTCAAGTGAACCGGCTACACCTTCCGGACCGGGAGGTTCAAGTGGACCGGCTACACCTTCCGGACCAGGAGGCTCAAGTGGACCGGCTACACCTTCCGGACCAGGAGGCTCAAGTGAACCGGCTACACCGTCGGGACCAGGAGGTTCAAGTGAACCGGCTACGCCTTCCGGACCAGGAGGCTCAAGTGAACCGGCTACACCTTCAGGACCAGGAGGCTCAAGTGAACCGGCTACACCTTCCGGAACTGGAGAATCAAGTACACCCACAACCCCGGCTGCATCAGGTACTATTACAACTGGAACTACATCTACAACCTCTCCAACAATGTCCCATTGCAATCTAAACCAAACTCAGAATGACAATTTACAACTTAGAAATTTAACAATTGTAACTGCAGCTCCTTTGGGATGTGGGTTCCTATGTATTATATTAATCTTAGTTTCCAGTCTGCTTGGTGGAGTCTTTAACTCGCCCTTAAGAGGAGCTGCATCAGCTGGGGAAATACATGCTATAGTTAATAATGCTACGATGGCGTTAGAAACTTGCAGGGTTACTAATATGTATGTATATACCTTCACGAAGTTTTCTAACAGCTACACCAAAAGGCTAATTATCAGTTATACTAAATTGAATATGATATTTACACAAACTGAAATTATATTCATCTGTTTAACCAAATTGCAACTCAATCAACTCAATATTCAATCCATTCTGCTGTGATGGAAAATGAGATATTCAGAGCGAGCTAAATGAATATTGAAAGCATCCGATAAATATTATTTGTCATTGATGTTTTAGAACTGCATGGATTCCATCATAATGAGATTTAATAAGTTATCAACGTTTAAAGACACTGTTATTTTCATTGTGTCCGTACACCTGTGAACATCGATTCTCTTTGTGAGAAGTATCATATGAACAATGAACAGAAAAGTGAATTTTGTATACATTTTATACAATTTTCATACGGCATTTCAGAGCATTCAGCTATTGCCATGCAGTCGAAGGATTGTTGCAGATAATTTTTTACTGCACACTGAAATTCCCTAATTAGACTTGTGGAATTATTTTGATGCAGATTTGCGTTTTGATATTTTTGTGAATATTGTTCTCATTGGGACATTCACAATTTTTTGCAAATGCACTACTGCTGCGTCATAGAAGTTCCAGTTGATAAAAGATATCAGATTTTTATATCTTTATCCAATGTC
>JAVBJR010000919.1:0-2992 GCA_031546965.1 Dysgonomonas sp. | reverse complement strand
AGATGAGTACCATTTTAGATTCAACAGGCGGAACAATATGGATACGATATTCGATTTGCTCATCAAAAGAATGGTTAAAAATGAGCCAAAACGAATTAAAAAGACAAGATAGAGAGTGCGATCTAAACGATTATACCTATATTTTTATTTTCGACAACTGCAATAACTTGTTTTTTATTGGTGATTATACCATCAGGCTTTCTTTTTTCAAAACCTTTATACTCTCTTTTGGGGATTATACCTGCATTTTTAAGAGCATTGAGTGTTGTTGCTCCAATATTACGAAACTCCCATTTGCCTATTTTTTCAGGGTTATTTATCAAGTCCCTTTGTAGTAATTCCTCACTCATAACAAAAAAGATTTTAATTCACTTTGTCCTACTCTTACTACTTGTATGTCTTTTGCTGTAATTGTAGCCATAATGAGCAAATTTTTAGAGCAGTTATTATCGCAGATCTCTCTTGCAAACTTGTCAGCATAAAATATATCTACTAATATTTGCAAATCCATTTTAAAGATTTCCAAAAGATTAACAAGTTTTGTGTTACTTATGTTTTGTGTCCGATTCTCCATTCTAGTTATGGCACTTGAGTTAATACCAATTTTAGGACCAAACTCTGTTTGAGACAATATTTTTTTCTCTCTTTCAGTCTTGATACAAATATCGAAACTTGCCATATTTTAGGTTTTACTATTGTTGATTTGACCCATTATTCACAAAATTAGAATTGTTTTTCGAATTATTGGGTGTTTTGATGAAATTTAATATTAAACCTTTTATCATCTGATAGATTGGCACGTCTATATTTTTTTAGTGAATTTAGTGCATTCAGAAGATTGCCCCTGTTATTGGGAAAACATATCTTTGTTATTTCAGTTAAAGTTTGACGAATGATCCAAATATATAACTTAAAACTTAAACGTTCACATATAGGATCAGTGTTTCGACTTGCGGTTCACGTATGGATACACAAAAAACCTCCAATAATCAACTGATTATCAGGATTTTTATTTTATATGGTGTGAATATTCAACATAAAGTAACTTAAGAAATTATCCTTTTCCTATTTTAATCCATGTTGCCTTTTTCCATAACAATTCTAATGGACCTTGACGATGTGAACGGAGCCACCATTTACAAAATAAGTATTGCAACAAGAACACACCTATACCGATAAGAACACATCCTGTAATGCCGGTGTACTTGTAAAGTCCCAGTCCCCAGTTATAAAACAAAAATGCCCCTATCAAAGACTGCGACAGGTAGTTTGTTAAACTCATGCGTCCATAAGGAGCTAATTTATGAAGAACATGTCCAAACTTTGTCAGGTAATAAACAAGTATTACCCCTGCAAACAGTATTCCTGTAAATGCAAGATTCGACAGCGACTTAAGTATAAGGGTAAGAGGAACAAGTAATGCCTCCTGACTTATAAAGTCGGGAAGTGTAGCTATCAAGCCATAAATCGGAAAAAAAGACAGGGTGGCTATGATGAATACTGTAACCCAAAGGTTTATATTTTTTTCTGAATAGGTAAACACTTTGCTGCGTCCTATCAGCATGCCTATCATAAACAATCCTGCGGTTTGGGTCACCCTTCCATGCAATAGCATCCAACCCATGTTGGCAATATTGCCCGTCCAGATTGTAGTTTTGCACAGTTCGAAGAAAGAAGCTTCTTTTTGAGCTGTATTGACTATCTCCCAGTATGGAGCATCGAACTCAGCATTAATAATAGGTTGGTGGTGGATGAGTGCATAAATTATTTGTCCCCACTCAAAAGGTTGTAGCAAAAGAATAACCGCTATAATTGCGATTGTGCGGGTAGAAAGCCGACAGACCGCAATCATTATATAGCCAATAAATGCGTAGAGCATCAATATTTCGCCGGGAAATAAAGTCGAATTGATACAGGCAATAAAAAAAAGTAATACTAACCGCCAAGCAAACCGTCCGCGAAAATCTTTCCCTTTTTCTTTTTGTGAGTTGTCTTGAATAAAAAAGCTGAATCCGAAAAGCAATGCAAAAATACAGTAGGCTTTACCGGAAAAGGCAAAAAACACACTGTCCCAGATTATTTTGTCTGTAAATATCAGAAAGTTACAGCTTACTTCGGGGAAGCTACCGAGGCTGAACCGTTCGATAAAATGGACAAGGGTAATTCCCATTACAGCAAAACCACGTAATACATCTGCTATTTCGATGCGATTATTATTGGTTAGCGTAGTAGTAGATGAGTGCATGCTTTTTGGAATTTAAAATGTTAACATATTCTTTTATTAAAGACGCAAATGTATTACAAACCTTTTATGTTTCCTAACAAATACTGTTCAATAGGTAATAAAATATGACCTATAATGGCTTTGTTCGAAAGAGAAGAAGGCTCAGAAACACTCCAACGCCTCTGCCACCACAAAGTTACTACCTCCTATAAAAATGAGATCGTCAGGATTAGCTTTTGCTAAGGCTGCTTTTATTGCTGATTCTACGGTGGAGAAAGTATTTCCCTGCAAAGCAAACACCTCACCTTTAGCGGCAAGCTCATTCTCGTTTAAGGCACGAGCTATTTTTGCCCTTGTGAAGTAGTAGATCGCATTTTTAGGCAGTAGTTCTAAAACATGGCTAATGTCTTTGTCATTCACCATGCCGATAACAATGTGTAAGCAATTGTATTGTTCAGTAAGAAGTTGTTCCGATACATATTTTATTCCGCCGACATTGTGTCCTGTGTCGCAAATTATTCGTGGATTTTGTTGTTGAATGACCTGCCATCTGCCCATAAGCCCCGTTAATTCGGTCACAAGGGCAAAACCGGTGTAAACTGATTGTATAGTTGTGTGTATTCCTCTTTTACGAAGAGCATCAATAGCACAAAGTACGGTAGCAGCGTTTTTTATTTGAGGTAAACCGCCCAATTCGCCTTTCAGATTGGGATAGGCATTTGTTTGAAACAACCACGAACCATTATCTAATTTGTCGGCAGCATATAT
>JAVBJR010001279.1:0-11846 GCA_031546965.1 Dysgonomonas sp. | reverse complement strand
AAACATAAAACTATGAGCAAAGTTATTGAAGGTCTGTTCTATACAGATTCGCACGAATGGGTAAAAGTAGAAGGAGAATACGCATATATCGGCATTACCGATTTTGCACAGCATCAGCTAGGTAATATTGTATATGTAGATATTCCCGAAGTAGGCGACGACGTAAAACAAGGCGATGAATTTGGAGCAGTAGAAAGCGTTAAAGCTGCCAGCGATCTGCTTTCTCCTGTAAGCGGAACAATTGTAGAAGTAAACGAAAAACTTTCGGATGCACCCGAACTAATCAATGAAGATGCTTTTGCTAATTGGATGCTGAAAGTAAAATTATCAGACAAAGAGGAATTAAACACTCTTATGGATGCTAAAGCTTATGCTGAAATTTGCAATTAAGATAAAGCCTCACCCAGCCGACCTCACCCCAGCCCACTCCAAAGGAGAGGGTGTGCAGAGAGGGTCTTTTTTACCCCCTCTCCTTTGGAGAGGGTTGGGGTGAGGTCGGTTGCAGCAACTTAAACTATATAAAATTTCAAGCTATGTATAAATACTTTCCACATACAGAAGCTGATATAGAACAAATGCTTCAAAAAATCTCGGTAAATTCGATAGATGATCTGTTTGCCGAAATTCCCGAAAGCGTTGTTTTAAAAAAAGACTATGATCTCCCTGCCTCTTTGTCCGAAATCGAAATAAGAAAGTATTTCGACAAACTCGGGCAAAAGAACAAAAAACTTACCGTCTTTGCAGGAGCAGGAGCATACGATCATTATGCACCTTCTGTAATTACACCACTCATATCTCGTTCCGAATTTTTGACGGCTTATACACCTTACCAACCTGAAATAGCTCAAGGTACATTGCAATATATCTTTGAGTATCAAAGTATGATATGCGAACTTACCGGTATGGAGTGTACCAATGCTTCGATGTACGACGGAACAACCGCTACAGCCGAAGCCATGTTTATGGCGGTAGCCAATGCCAAAAAGAAAAATACGGTGCTTATTTCGCAGACGGTTAATCCCAATGTTTTGAAAGTTGTAAAAACTTATGCAAAATACAAAGGGGTTAATGTAGAAGAAATTACCGAGAAGAACGGCATTACAGATAAAGCCGAGCTTGAAAGCAAATTAGCTTCAGGAGACGTAGCAGGCGTAATTGTAAGCAGTCCTAATTATTACGGTATCATCGAAGACTATACAGGATATAGCGAGACGATACACGATGCAAAGGCATTGCTTATAATGAATGTCGACCCATCCTCTTTAGCAGTATTGAAATCGCCGGGAGAGTGGGGGGCTGACATTGCTTGTGGGGATGGACAATCCCTTGGTATGCCTCTTAACTTTGGAGGGTCGTATATAGGCTTCCTTTCTACCAAGAAAGATTTGGTACGCAAATTACCCGGACGTATAGCCGGAGCAACTACCGATGTGGATGGAAAGCGTGCTTTTGTACTCACTTTACAAGCTCGTGAACAGCATATTCGTCGTGAAAAAGCCAATAGTAATATCTGTTCTAATCAGTCGTTAATGGCTCTGTATGTGACTATTTATATGTCGTTGATGGGTAAAGAAGGGCTTCGGGATGTAAATAAACTATCGTATAGCGGAGCGCATTATCTGTACGATCAATTATTGGCGACAGGTAAGTTTACTCCTGTTTTTGATAAACCGTTTCTAAAAGAATTTGCGGTAAAAACATCTCTAAATATTGAAAAATTGAGTAAAAAATTACTTGACAATAATATCATGGGAGGTATTCAACTCGGTAAATACAAACAAGGGATGGACGATTGCCTGCTTTTCTGTGTAACGGAAAAACGAAGCAAAGAAGATATAGATCAATTGGTTGCACTAATAAAGGAGGTCTAAGCAATGAAGTATTACGATAAATTGATATTTGAAATCTCGAAAGAAGGTCGTCACGGCTATACTTTGCCTGAAAACCAATTGAGTAAATATTCGGTTGAAGATCTTCCTGCGTCTTTATTAAGAGACGAGAAAGCCGCATTGCCCGAAGTAAGCGAATTGGATGTTGTTCGCCATTATACAAATGTTTCGAACAAGAACTTTGGTGTCGAAACAGGATTCTATCCGCTAGGTTCGTGTACCATGAAATACAATCCGAAAATGAATGATGAAATTGCCGGACTACCTGCATTTTCGTCTTTGCATCCGCTTCAATCGGACGAAACCATTCAAGGAGCTTTGGAGGTATATTATAAGTTGGCAGAATCGCTATCCGAAATTTCGGGATTAGCAGAATATACACTAAACCCTTATGCCGGATCGCATGGCGAATTGATCGGCTTGATGATTATGCGTCAATATCATCTCAAAAGAGGCGATACAAAACGTACCAAAGTAATTGTACCCGACAGCGCTCACGGTACTAATCCGGCAAGTGCAACAGTATGTGGATTTGATATTGTGGAAGTACATTCAAACGAGAAAGGAACTATCAATGTTGAGGATCTGAAACCTTTGTTGGACGATACCATCGCCGGAATAATGATGACGAATCCGAATACCTTAGGTATTTTTGAAACCGATATTTTGGAAATAGCAAAACTGGTTCATCAAGCAGGAGGATTACTTTATTACGATGGAGCAAACCTCAATCCGTTACTCGGTAAATGCCGTCCGGGAGATATGGGATTCGATATTATGCACATCAATCTGCACAAAACATTCTCTACGCCTCACGGTGGTGGAGGTCCCGGAAGCGGTCCTGTGGGTGTGACCCAAAAGCTGGTCGATTATTTGCCTAATCCACGAGTGAAGAAAGATGGAGATCGTTATTATATTGATAACGGCGACGATTCTTTAGGCAGTATATCGGGTTTCTTAGGTAACTTTTCGGTGTATATAAGGGCTTATACATACATACTTTCTTTAGGAAAAGAGAATCTGAAAAATGTAGGACCATTGGCAACCCTCAATGCAAATTATATCAAAGAATCGTTGAAGCAATACTATTATTTACCGATTGAGGGAATTTGTAAGCACGAATTTGTTTTCGATGGGTTGCTCGATAAATCGACCGGAGTTTCCACTTTGGATATTGCCAAACGATTACTCGATTATGGTTTGCATGCACCCACGGTTTATTTCCCGCTGTTGTTCTCTCAATCAATAATGATTGAACCAACAGAAACAGAATCTTTGGATACACTAGATGCCTTTATCGAAGTAATGAAAAAGGTAGCCATTGAAGCCAAAGAAGATCCCGAAATGGTCAAACATGCTCCTTATACAACACCTGTCAGGAGATTAGATGAGACTAGTGCGGCTAAAAATCCGAGGCTTATTTATAAGGATTTGTTGTGAGTTATATTAATGGGTTAGCTATTAGAGTTTATATAGAATTTTACATAAACTCTAATATATATAATTTTATTTATAAATTTGTAGTTATAAACCATTTAATTACTTGATTATGGGAACAGCATTAACCGAAAAAGATGCTAAAAAGTTGCTCGATAGGGTATCAACAAAAGAACGTTACAAGCAAGTAATGAGTTATTTAGATGATACTGACAATCTTTATCCGTTTACAGTTGAAGAAATGAAATCGATCGTTCTAAATGGATTAAAAGACGCTGCAAATGGCTTAGGTAAGACATCCGAAGAGATGAAGAATAAGCATCCTAGTTGAAAATTATATATTTACCTCAAGCAGAAAATTCGCTTGATGATATTTTTGAATATATTAAACATAATAGCGAAAAGTCGGCTGTTAATGTCTACAATAATATTATAGATGAGATAGATAGGCTTGTAATTTTTCCTAATATTGGACAAGCTTATCATTCTATTATTGGTATTAGAACTTTAGTAGTTGTAAAAAATTACAAAGTTGTTTATATTGTCGATAATGAGGTGATCTATATTATCTTAGTATGGGATTGTAGACAAGACCCTTTAGATTTAAAGAAGAAGGTTTTAAATTCACTGAAATAATATTCAATCAATAAAAATATTATATTTTAGATTTTTATTGATAATTTCTATAAGTCATTAACCATTCTATAAAACATAGGTTGCCTTAGATCCCTAATACTTTGGTAAGTATCATAACCAAAGTCTGTTATGATTAGATAATACAGCCAAAATTATTAGGCTGTATTTGCTGTTTTTTTGAAAGAGTAACACAACTCAAAATACTTACACGAAGCAAGAACTAAACATTTCTATTATTGTTCTATATTGCAGTGCTAAATAATTTTTAGTTAAATTATTTAGTTTAATCTAATTTTTGTAACACTTAGAATAACAATAATAGACTTGAAACAGTTATCAGTCAACAGTCAACAGTTGTAACTTACAATTCGTTTACTTGCCAACTTTTTATTTAGACGCAAGGCATTGCGTCTCTACTCGTAACTTGTAACTAAAAACTCGTAACTATTTATTGTTAACTATATCTCAAATTTATTATGGAATACGATATTGCTATTATTGGAGGAGGTCCGGCAGGATATAACGCTGCCGAGAAAGCCGTTGCAGGAGGTTTAAAAACCGTGCTGTTCGAAAAGAAAGCTCTAGGAGGAGTTTGCCTTAATGAGGGATGTATCCCTACAAAAACATTACTGTATTCGGCAAAAATCTTAGATAATATTAAAGGAGCGTCCAAATACGGAATTTCCGTGGAGGGTGAAGCAGGTTTCGATCTGGGTAAAATTATTGGTCGTAAAGACAAAGTCGTAAAGAAACTAACCGGCGGTGTTAAAATGAAACTCACCGGTGCAGGAGTTGCCATTGTAGAAGGCGAAGCACTTATAAAAGGCGAAGCGAATGGAAACATTCAAATTACATCCGCAGGGCAAACCTATTCGGCAAAGTATCTGTTGGTTTGTACAGGTTCGGATACGGTGATTCCACCGATCAAAGGATTATCTGAAATCAGTTATTGGACATCAAAAGAAGCTCTTGATATAAAAGAACTTCCGGCTACACTTGCCATTATTGGTGGTGGTGTTATCGGTATCGAGTTTGCATCTTTCTTCAACAGTATGGGTGTAAAAGTGAGCGTTATCGAAATGATGCCCGAAATATTGGGAGTTATGGACAAAGAAACTTCCGCTATGCTTAGAACCGACTATGCAAAACGAGGAGTAGATTTCTATATGAATGCCAAAGTTGTAGAAGTATCGGCTAAAGATGTGACGATCGAAAAAGACGGTAAAACGCAAAAGATCAATGCCGAAAAGATTTTAGTAAGTGTAGGACGAAAAGCCAATATAACCAATGTTGGTTTGGAAAGCCTTAAAATAGAACTTCTGAAAAATGGAGTAAAAGTAAACGAATACATGCAAACTTCTCATCCACGAGTATATGCTTGCGGAGACATTACTGGCTACTCGTTGTTAGCACATACAGCTATCCGTGAGGGTGAAGTTGCAGTCAATCATATTTTGGGAGAGGACGATGTAATGAGTTACAAAGCTATTCCGGGCGTAGTATATACGAATCCCGAATTAGCCGGAGCAGGTAAAACCGAAGAAGAACTCAAAGCAACCAGAACCCCTTATAGTGTTCTTAAATTGCCGATGGCTTATTCGGGACGTTTTGTTGCCGAAAACGAAGTCGGCAGCGGATTGTGTAAACTTATTGTTAATGGAGACGACCAAATTATAGGCTGCCACATGTTGGGAAATCCTGCATCGGAGCTTATTATCATGGCAACGGTAGCCATCGAAAAAGGCTACACTGTTGAAGAATTCCAAAAGATCGTATTTCCCCATCCAACGGTAAGCGAAATTATTCGTGAGACTTTATTTGCTAAATCGTAATTTAGTTACAAGTTACAAGTTACAAATTTACTTGTAACTGAGACGCAAGGCATTGCGTCTCTACTTGTAACTTGTAACTCGTAACTTGTAACTGATTTTATGCTTTGTATTAACAACACATCTACTGATGTCTATTTTAATATTGCTGCAGAAGAATATCTACTGAAAAATTTCACAGAAGATATTTTCATGGTATGGCAAAACGAACCGTCAATCATTCTAGGTAAACATCAGGATGTATGGGCGGAAGTGAATATCGACTTTGTGCGTGACAAGCATATCAAAGTTGTTCGCCGTTATTCGGGTGGTGGTGCCGTGTACCACGATCTCGGTAATATTAATGTAACATTTATCGAACGCAGTAATAATCTCGATTTTGATAAATATACCAATCTAACGTTAGATATTCTGTCAAGAATGGGAGTTAATGCACAAGCAGACAAACGCCGTGGATTGAATATCGACGGTCTCAAAATTTCGGGAAGCGCTCAATCTATACATAAGAATAGGGTAATGTATCATGCTACATTGCTCTATTCTTCTAATTTAGAATATCTTACAACGTCTCTAAATAATGGTCGTGATTATTCAGAAACACAATCTAAGATTTATGTAAGATCTGTAAAAAGTCCGGTTACTAATATCAGTCAGCATTTAGTAAATCCTTTAGCGATAGAGGATTTGAAAGCGTTAATACTGAATGATTTTATAGACAGTAGTTCGGAAAATAAACAGTACAAATTCAGCGAATTAGATATTGCAGCTATATCTGTTTTGAAGGATGAAAAATATGCCACTTCGGTGTGGAATTTCAATGATCCGGCTGATAGATAAGTTCTAATACTGATTTGCTTTTTATAACTCGCATGTATATAGACTGTTACTGTCAGATATCATTGTTATGTGCATTTTGTAATGTCCGGATGTCAACAATCTATATGAAAAATGCGTTATATTGTTAAACATTATACTATACGAGGTTGATACTTATAAGTATACGCTCATAAACTAATAATTATGCCAACATTTGAAATAAAAATGCCCAAATTGGGCGAAAGTATTACCGAGGGAACTATTATCTCTTGGTCAGTAAAAGTAGGGGATATCATCCAAGAAGATGATGTCCTTTTTGAGGTAAATACGGCTAAAGTAAGTGCCGAGATTCCTTCGCCCGTTGCCGGAAAAATTTTAGAAATCCTTTTTAAAGAAGGAGATACAGTACCTGTGGGTGTTGTAGTTGCCAAAGTTGAATTGGAAGGAGAAGACGCAGGCGATTCGGCTGCAAGTGCTGCTCCTGCACAAGAAGCTACGAAAGCAACCGAAGCTCAACCCGAAGCGGAGAAAAAAGCTGCTCCTGCTCCCGAAGTTGCTGCCCCTGCTAAAAAGCAAAACAAAGAAGAAGGCAGATGGTATTCGCCTGTTGTAACTCAACTGGCAAAAGAAGCCAAAATACCGCAAGACGAATTAGATCAAATAGCCGGAACAGGTTACGAAGGTCGATTAAGCAAAAAAGATATTACCAAATATATAGATCAAACTAAAAATGGTGTTGTACCCACTCCGGGAGGTGTAAAACCTGCTGCAAGTGCTGCACCAAAACAAAGTGCCGCTGCCGAAGCTCCTGCACCACGTCCTGCTATTCCGGTAGGTGAAGGCGATACAGTGATACCAATGGATTTTATTGGAAAAATTATTGCCGACAGAATGGTCGATTCGGTTCGCACATCTCCACATGTAACTACTATTGTTGAGGTGGATGTTACTAAATTGGTAAAATGGCGTGCCAAGAACAAAGATGCTTTCCAAAAACGTGAGGGCATAAGTTTAACTTATCTGCCTGCTATAACAGAAGCTACTGCCAAAGCGTTGAAAGATTTCCCAAGAATAAATTCTTCTTTGGATGGATATAATATAATTGAGAAAAAACACATCAATATTGGTATTGCGGTATCATTAAGTGATGGAAACTTGATCGTACCCGTCATTAAAGATGCTGATAAACTAAGTATTAGCGGACTGGCAGGAAGCATTGATACATTGGCTCTAAAAGCTCGTAATAACAAGCTTTCGGGAGATGATATTCAAGGCGGAACATTTACGATAACTAATTTTGGATCGTTCAAAAATATTATAGGAACGCCTATCATTAATCAGCCGGAGGTTGCCATCTTAGGGGTTGGTATTATCGAAAAGAAACCTTCTGTTATCGAAACACCCGATGGTGATGTAATTGCTATTCGTCACAAGATGTACTTATCGCTTTCATACGATCACCGTGTGATTAACGGTACATTGGGAGGGAATTTTGTGAAACGTATTGCCGATTATTTAGAAAATTGGGAAGGTTAATATGCAAATGTGCTAATATGTCAATGTGCAAATGCAATAATTGGCACATTTGCACATCGATAATTAGCTTATTAAAAACACTATATAATAATGAAAAAATTTGATATAAAAACTACAGATAAAGATACCCTCCATAAATGGTTTTATCTGATGACACTCGGACGTGCTCTTGATAATAAAGCTCCTTCGTATCAGCTTCAATCGTTGGGCTGGTCTTACCATGCTCCTTATGCCGGACACGATGGTATTCAGTTGGCTATGGGGCAGACATTTGTAAAAGACGAAGACTTTATGTTCCCCTATTACAGGGACATGCTTTCGGTATTGGCAGCAGGTATGACAGCCGAAGAAATCATTCTGAACGGTATATCTAAAGCTACCGATCCATCGAGTGGTGGTCGACACATGTCGAATCACTTTGCTAAACCCGAATGGCATATCGAAAACGTTTCGTCTGCAACAGGTTCGCATGACCTTCATGCCGTTGGAGTAGCCCGTGCGATGGTTTACTATAAACACAAAGGGGTAGCTTATACTTCACACGGTGAGGCATCTACATCCGAAGGATATGTGTATGAAGCTATCAATGGAGCAAGTACCGAGCAACTGCCTGTTATATTTGTTATTCAAGATAACGGTTACGGTATTTCTGTTCCTAAGCACGAACAAACTGCTAACCGTAAAGTGGCGGATAACTTCGTAGGTTTTAAAAATTTAAAGATCATTCATTGTAACGGAAAAGATGTATTCGATTCGATGAACGCAATGACTGCCGCTCGTGAGTATGCCATAGCCACCAGCAATCCTGTTATTGTGCAGGCTAACTGTGTGCGTATGGGTTCTCACTCTAACTCCGATAAGCACGTTTTGTATAGAGATGAGCATGAGTTAGCGTACGTAAAAGAAGCCGATCCGTTGTTGAAATTTCGCCGTATGCTGTTGCGTTACAAACGCTTCACAGAAGACGAATTGAAACAAATAGAGGATGAGGCAAAAAAAGAATTGAGCCAAGCAAACAAAAGAGCGATTGCGGCTCCCGATCCCGATCCGAAAACTATATTTGACTTTGTTTTGCCCGAACCATATCATCCTGCAAAATATGTGGATGGAACTCATAACGAACAAGGTGAGGCTAAGAATTTAGTTACAGCTATTAACGAAACTTTAAAAGCCGAATTTAGACTGAATCCCAATACTTTTCTTTGGGGACAAGATATTGCCAACAAAGATAAAGGAGGTGTATTTAATGTATCGAAAGGTATGCAACCCGAATTCGGAGAAGACAGAGTATTCAATGCTCCTATTGCCGAAGATTACATTATGGGTACTGCCAACGGTATGAGCCGTTTCAGTAAAGACATTCGTATTGTGGTAGAAGGTGCAGAGTTTGCCGACTACTTTTGGCCCGGTATCGATCAGTTTGTAGAATGTACTCACGACTACTGGAGAAGTAACGGACAGTTTTCTCCAAACATCACCGTGCGTTTAGCTTCGGGAGGTTATATCGGTGGTGGACTTTATCACTCTCAAAACCTCGAAGGTGCATTAACCACTTTGCCCGGTGTACGTATCGTATATCCTTCGTTTGCCGATGATGCAGCCGGATTGTTACGTACAAGCATGAGATCAGAAGGTTTCACCCTATTTCTTGAGCCTAAAGCACTTTACAATGCAGTGGAATCATCGACAGTAGTTCCCGACGATTTCGAAGTCCCTTTCGGAAAAGCACGCATCCGTCGCGAGGGTAACGATGTTACTATCATAACTTATGGTAATACAACTCACCTTTGTTTAGTTGCTGCCGAACGTTTGGTTAAAGATGATAATTATTCGGTGGAGGTAATAGATCTTCGTTCGTTAATTCCTTTGGATAAAGAGACAATTGCCGAATCCGTAAAGAAAACAGGCAAGGTATTGATTGTGCACGAAGATAAAGTATTCTCGGGCTTTGGTGCAGAAATAGCAGCTTCTATCGGAACCGAATTGTATCGTTATTTAGATGCTCCTGTTCAACGTGTGGGATCAACATTTACTCCGGTAGGATTTCATACAATATTGGAAAAAGCAATACTTCCTAACGCTGATGGTATTTATGATGCAGCTAAAAAATTGTTGGAATTCTAGTAGGGGCAGACCTATGTGTCTGCCCGAAACAGGGCGAACACATAGGTTCGCCCCTACAACGAAATTTGAAAGACTAACTAAAAACGTATACATATAATGAAAAAGATAGGTTTATTTTATGGTACAAGTACTGTAAAAACAGCAGATATAGCGAAAAAAGTTCAAGCTGCATTTGGTGATACTACGATGGGAGTTGTAGCCATTGAAGAGGCTTGGCGAAAAGATTTTGAAAGCTACGATAATATTATCTTAGGTACATCTACTTGGTTTGATGGCGAATTGCCCAGTTATTGGGATGAAATTCTCCCTGATTTGGATGATCTGAAATTGAAAGGTAAAAAAGTAGCTATCTTCGGATTAGGCAATCAAGTTAACTATCCCGAAAACTTTGTAGATGGAATCGGACTTCTCGCTGCAACTTTCGAGGCAGGAGGAGCTACTATTGTAGGTCTTACTCCTACCGAAAGTTATACTTTCGAAAAATCAAAAGCATTGAGAGATGGCAAGTTCTTAGGATTGGCTATTGATATTGATACTCAAGCTGATAAAACAGATAAGAGAATTGCCGACTGGGTGGCTCAACTAAAGAAAGAGTTTAGCTGATAGGCAATCAAACATGAAAAAATAGTGGAGGCAATCAATTTTGGTTGCTTTCACTTTTTTTATATTGATAAGATCTTTTTTTTTTCTTCAATTTTAAAAATATTCACTATTTTTTTAAATATTTATTAGTGTAATTAATATTATTTGTTATCTTTGGAAATAGCATTACTTTACTTATATATTAGCCTGTATATACTTCTAATAAAGATGTTTGATATGAAAAAAATTATTCTTTCATTATTCATTGGACTATTCTACATTGTTATAGCATATGTATTCAACTTATCAAATGGTAGTTTATTATCCATTATCATAGGAGTACTTGTGTCTTCTATATTTTTCTATATTTTCTTCTGGTTTTTTATTGAAAAATATCAAAAAAAGATAATAGAACAAGATCCCAAATTAGAAGGAGATATTTTGAGTAAACATTTGATGAACTCAAATTTCGATGGCGGAGTAGGTTATCTATTATCCGATAAGTTTATTTTCATTCCGAACAAATTTAGTTTTTCCAAAAGATTTACTATATCATATTCTGAGATAGAGAAAATAACAAAATCTGAAAAAATCGGTATTTGTATTTGTAAAATCTATTCAAAAATGAATAAAGTTAAATCTTTTATAATTGAAAATGATGCTTTTTATAATGATATTATAAAACTTAAAGGAGCTTCTTAACTCTCGTATCTTATTATAAAAGAAAGAGGTCAAAATACCTTCATCAACAATCTATTCTATAAAATTTATGATGAAAAAATTTGTAGACGAAAAAGTTGAATAAATATCAATTATCAATAAGCGATATTTAAAAAAATAGGCTGATAGATTTGTTTCTATCAGCCTATTCTATAAATAGAATCTATTTCTTACCAAAGTATAGCTTGATCTTCATCCGGCACCAATGTGTTTATATCGCGTTGCAATAACATTGTACCATTACATCTATAAGGGAATTTAAGACTCGAACTAGAAG
>JAVBJR010000266.1:0-3467 GCA_031546965.1 Dysgonomonas sp. | reverse complement strand
GCAATAAATTTTTTCAGGACTAATCCATTTAGGGTTTTGCTTACTGGGTACCCATCTTCAATATACTAAATTATCATAATTTTTTGGAATGGTGGGTGAACTTTTTTTAAAAAATCGTTCAAAATGGCATGGAATGACCCTGTTGCTAATGGCAACATCACATTCCTACATGAAAGCCTGCTCATGGAAACGGCCTCATTGTCGGATATGTCCTTGACCTGTCTTACAACTTGTAGATATCCCTGATGACGACACGCAAGTGTCGAAACTAGTCGGATTAAAATACATCTGTGTATGAGTTGGGATTGTATAGGTATTCTACCTACTGTTATTCTACCTCATAATGCGCTACCTAACTACCTTTGTTTATAAGATCTTGTTTTGTATTTTCATGAGGGAGATGTGGGGTGGGTATAATATAGCATAATTATACAGACACTATCCATTTGCAGTGACCCTCATCATGAAGGTCTACAATAAATTAAGGAAGCGCACTAAGTGTCCCCAAATGTGACCAACAGAAATGGTTCTGGTTGTTGTTTATTATGCTAACGGTTTAGCAATCGTGTGACCTTTTATCCCAGCTAGGGACTATAATCTATCTAATTCTTGCATGCAATCCTCGCAACCCGAAGTCCATGGACCGATGACGACCATAAATTTAAGACTATATAGTCATATATGACAGTAAATCGCCCAATTAACATCTAAATCTACGAAAAGTAATTTTTGTATCCCATAACTTTGTAATATGGATCAACTAAAATTAATTATTTTTATTCATAAATTACCACGACAGAATCTTCTATTTTTAGATGCCAAGTTTTATTTTTTTATTGCATTTTTAAAGGACGGTGCAAGTCCGCGCACGCATCGAAAAACCTTAAAATCGACTAACTTTGAAAATCGATGCAGTCCCAACCGCGCACCGAAAATCGGAGGGAATTTACACAAAGAAGGTAAGAGATTTACTTTATTTAATCGCATTTATATCGTTAATTTTAACCTTATTGCACTTTTAATAAGGATTTTTTCGTGCAACCACTTTTATCGGTTTGGCCACGGCCACTAAACCAAATGGCGGACCGATGCTGTACCTTAAAAGGCGGGTTATTATAAACTGCTACGTCAGTCGCGCTTATTGGCTGCACAATTTTGAAGACACATAGCATTTTGCTGACAACGCAGCAGCTATATAACGTTGCCGTACACTCTTGGTATTTGAAATAACTGTACGTTTGTATGCGTTTCGCAGTAACCATACACGGATTGTATACAATTTACAAATGCAGACTGCATTCCGAGCATTTAGCTCCGTTGCACAGTACCTTAACTTACCAATAAAAAAATGCTGGTAAGAAATAGTGATTTGATTTCAAATATAAATTACTTGCATGTATAGGGAATTTATATTGTAGTTATGCAAATTTTCGGGATTTTCAGGCGAGGGTTCAGTTCACAAGACCACTGGAACTTGAATAAAATAGCAGAATATATACTTGATGAAAAAGTGTCGAAAATTGTCATCATGGCAGGAGCTGGAATCAGTACCCCAAGCGGAATTCCAGATTTTCGGTCTATCTCTTTTTAAACTCGATCGATCATCTGCAAATTAAATGCAAATTAAATGCCAGCAGTCACGTGCACAACCTCATACGTACAAATAATCGGTACCCTCGTGCCCCCTCCCCTCTGTAGGGGCGGGGCTATAATTGGGCTAGCTGAGTTCACTTGGCTTGCGGGAGAGTAGGAAAAACAATGTGCTACTTCATTGTGTGCTTTGGTGCTACTATAGTATTTTCAAGCCAAACCTTGTACCGCCACCCGTTGACACCCCGCCCTCGGGGAGGGTGTGACAGTAAACATTGTCCAATCACAAAGTTCAGGAGGGGGTTTGCGAGGGGGATGACGGGGGGGGGTGGCAGTAAACATTTTCCAATCACAGAGGAGATTGCAGTGCAAGGTTTGGCTTGAAAATACTATATAGGAAGGTGACATATGCTATTAATATAGGGTGGAACTAAAGCATTGCCCGCTTGTTGTTATCTAATCAAACTTTAAATATTATATATAACTTTTTTGGCACCATTGAAATCTGCATTATTACTTTTTGATAAGAGTGAATTCAGCATAACTAATTGTTGCAGAGAAAGTTTTATTTTTCATGCACCCTAGTGCCCAGTCCCTACAGGCAATGTAGGGATTTGGGCAATGTGCGCAATTGACATCACAATGCGATAAACCTATGTTTACGACGCTCGGGCCTTGCACGTTAAAAAACCTAACCTAAACTAACTAACTAAACTAACACAGTCCCGGCACACCATTAAAAAATTCCTGTGGGTGGGAGAAAAGTGGTCTTTGTGCGAATTTCACGGTTTTTGGTATATATAAATATCACAATGTCACGTCATTTGCGCATGCACATTGCCCGAGTCGATCGCTATATATACCTTAAACATTTCCCGTAACACATTATATACCAGCCAGTTGGCAATATTAGAACATGGTAAAAATGGCAATAACTTCTCTTGAAGTGGGAAGATAATTTAAAGGAGAACTGAACTGGTCTTGTAACCCCCCTTGAAACTTTGTCCATGCAGTTGCTGAAAACATGTCAGTAAACACGTTGGCATTGTCAGAAAATTTTTCTGAAATTTATTCGCAGTGCGATTTGCGTCAGCTAAAATTATGTCATCGGAGGCAAAACGTTCGATTTTTGCCGAATTTAGCATTGAAAAGTCCCGCGAGTCCCTAAACCACGCCTCTTTCTGTCTACGTCAGCTCAGATTTCTAAACATACTGTAGAAGTGGAAATTATTCGCGGGACTTAATTTCCGCGCTATTCGCGCACAGACCGTTTTCCGCGAAAACAACAGCCCCGCGGAAATATAAATATAGGGGAAAGGGGGAGGTGTGACCACATACTGCTTCAGACTAAAAGCTGCACACTGGGGCCGCACACTCCTTCAGTACGTTTCACTGACCTTTGAACATGCTTTGAATCACTTGGGTGTTAAGTGAGTGTAGTATTGTTCCGAAAAAGTGCATTTTATTCATCCAAATTTTGTACCCTAAATGCCTGCACATGGTAGGTATTTCAAGTCCACCCAAACACCCCATTTACAAATTAAGCTGCATTGTGAAGGAATTGGTTCACTTTCTACATTCCCCTTTCCCCCTTGTTTGTAAAAGCGGAAAAGAGCTTTGTATAGCAGTTATAACTAACTGGCTCCTGCCCCGCGGAAATAAAGCCCCCGCAAAAGGTCCTTAACTCCTCTCCCGCGGAAATTTAGCCCCGCGAAAATATCCACTTTTACAGTATTTGCTCAGTTCCTTTGAATGGCTAATTTGATTTTGAATCTCTTACCGGCACTGTATTCAGCGAGGTATTTTACATTGGAAAATTAAGGTTAACAAAAATCCAACAGTACGTTTTTCTCCAGCAGTGATAAATGGATCAATCG
>JAVBJR010000913.1:0-4244 GCA_031546965.1 Dysgonomonas sp. | reverse complement strand
AAAGAAAGAGTTCCATCGACAAATCCGTATCTATTTTTAACCATTGCGAATTGGTTAACATACCAAATAGCCATTCTCTATACATTATCACTCTGAATAACATATTAAAAATTTTTTATTCAGTTGCCTGTCCCTTTAAAGTATGCAGCAAGCATATTGCAGACTTGCAGCAGCCACGTATCATGCGTGTAATCGTTTCACATGCAGACCTGCAGCTGTTAAGAAAATATCTGCAAGGGCAGTTAATTTCCACCATAGACAGGTTTCACTGTATTATGTATAATGAGCTGCTCAATATCATCACATTTTATAAATGATTTGGTATAGTAGAAAGAAATATCACGTGACAACTGGTCAAGACAAAGACAGAGTGATTGAAGTGGAAAGTGGCCAAGATGGCGGCCTATTTGTGCTAATGGCCACAACGGATGCTGGGTCACGTACCATATCCTGCAACATGCTTCATTAGAGTATATACAGCATGGAAAAAAGTTACAGGAAAATCGTTGGAAACCAAGATAAAAAGTCCAACTTCCAGGAATTCTCATCATTTTTAAACTCTACTCCCTTACTGCAAGCTTATAAAAACTTTAAGTTATCAAATAGTTTTTTAATGCATCGTGTATTTCTTTGTGCATTAAATATTTATCCAAATTGAAAGTTTAATCATTACACGTTGCTGCACAACTAATTAGCAATGAAAACATTTTGCATAGGTACCCTTCAAAACTTTTTTGTGCTGCATTAAACATAATAACAATTTAATAACGCAATGTTTCCTGTGCAAAATGAATGCCAATCTCAAATGTAATTGTTTCACTTGCATATTTAATTCCAGTGCAACATTTTTCCAGTACAGTGCTAAATAAAAACATTTCCCTTTCCTTTAATAAAACACGACATTTAATTAATTTCTCACCCATACACATGCTGCAATTCGCAATTACAATTTATTCCACCCCAAAAACTCAACAGATTTAAACAAAATATTATTCTGCATGCTCACAATAATTAATTTCATATACTACCATATTCATTTAAATCATAAATTACAATTACAATATGAAAAGTATCATCATGAACAAATATTACCTAACTATCATTCTAGACTTACATTATTTATTATAAATGGAGAAATTTCAATACATATACAGAACATGCAGCAACTTGAATGCAATCCATTATGCAAATATTTTAATTTATGCACGATTTCAAAAATTTCATAAATTAGTTGATATAGAACAGCAATGTTGTTTTGTATTATAATAATTTGTACTAATTTAATAGAGAAAATATATACTTATAATTAATTAATTTATTAGACTTTATATGTAATTCCACTGTAATATCAATATAATTAATGTATCAATATAATATGTATCAGTATAATATGTATCAGTATAATATGTATCAGTATAATATGTATCAATTTAAAATGTATCAATATAATATGTATCAATAATGTATCAATAATGTATCAATATAATGTATCAATATAAAATGTATCAATTTAAAATGTATCAATTTAAAATGTATCAATGTAATTTATCAATATAAAAGGTATCAATATAATGTGCATCAATATAATATGTATCAATAATGTATCAATATAATATGTATCAATAATGTATCAATATAATGTATCAATATAATGTATCAATATAATGTATCAATATAATATGTATCAATATAATGTATCAATATAATATGTATCAATAATGTATCAATATAAAATGTATCAATTTAAAATGTATCAATTTAAAATGTATCAATATAATATGTATCAATATAAAATTTATCAAAAATGTATCAATGTAATGTATCAATATAATATGCATCAGTGCATGTATCAGAATAATATGTATCAATGTAATTTATCAATATAAAAGGTATCAATATAATGTGCATCAATATAATACACTATGCAAGTTGTTTTTTGCGCCACCTGGTGTATGAAGCATGTACCAGGAAGAAGTGACTAAACTACCGAATATCGTATAGGTTATATTTATTATCATCATCAAAAAAGCTCTCAACAAATTAGTATTTCTCCATATTAGTACATATAACATTTTAGCTACTTACATAGGACCTTTGATAATAAAAATAGAAGTAAAAGCATTGGAAATAGGCCTAGATAAATTTAGGTTAATCTCCAGGGAGAGAAAAAGAAGCAAATAATAGCCTATAGCTAGGTATTTTATAGGTACCTAAGTTGTGTGGAAATAGTGTAGGTTAACTGCATTCAGAGCACATTACATGCATAGACAACTGTGAACAACAAACAAGCCAATCAGCAAAAAGGTGTGTGTGATCCTTAAAAGCAAATAAACTAAGGATTGCAAAACAGTTTAGTGGAGTGAAATTATAGTTACACCTTTCAGTTGAACACGTGCAAATGAACAGTGAACTATTTTGTTGAGTAAACATAAGCCAATAAAGTTGCATAAATAAATGACAGCCCTTGAAACACAAAATGTTTTCTGGTTTTCTTGTGACGTCACAATCCCCAACAGTCTATTGCCCCAATTGCTAATGGCAACACTGTCAGTTTATACACACACAAGAGCAACCAGAAATACCGCATGCAACATTCAAAAAATAACCCACATCTGTGTAGATGAAGTCATAAAAAATTGAAGGGTGACGTCAGCAAGATGGCCGCCGATATTAAAGTGGTCGTTACAATATTAAATTGTTAATATATCCAGTGTATCGATTACAGTTGTCGCAAGCTGTTGCAGTTGCAAACAATGCTGATTAGTATATGCAAATTCAAATTGCACAGGAAGAATTTTAAGACGAGGGAAAAAAAATAATAATGTCCATATATGAACATATGTTACATTGAGTTTGGCCACAAAACCGGTTTTCTCCATTAAATAACGGTTTTCTCAAACAACATCCGTGAACATAAAAGAACCACAGCGTGTCATAACGTATTTCAAACTAGTTTTGGTTAGGTTAGGTTAATTAGTTTTGCCTCGGTAACATATATGTCGTAATAACTCCCGTAACAAGTGCGTTATAAGTTACCGAAGCAAAACTAATTAACCTAACCTAACCAAAACTAATTTGAAATACGTTTTGACACACTGCTGTTCTTTTATGTTCAAGGATGCTTTTCGAAAAAACCGTTATTTAACGGAGAAAACCGGTTTTGTGACCGAACTCACTGTAACATAATTATATAATACATACAATGTATATGCCAATTATAATTGCAAATATTAGGTTTTGCATGATTCCATAATTTAATTAATAACTGCAACAAATGTGGACTTGTACAAGAATGATTTCTACCAATTGACCCTTTTCAGTGTTCTATTGACTAAAAAAATGGCGCCCTTAGTGAGAAAAACGTGTTTTCAGCCAATCAGACATACCTAGCATAATTTCCCTCACTACAGTCTCCATATTGGCAATGAGAGGTGGTTACTGAAAAGTGTCAACTTGCTTAAAGAACATTAATTGCAAAATTTTGACTATTATGTCTGCAAATATTTTATGGATTATAATAAATTGAACTGTTAATGACAATTAATTAATATTACATA
Source organism: Dysgonomonas sp. (assembly GCA_031546965.1). GTDB lineage: Bacteria > Bacteroidota > Bacteroidia > Bacteroidales > Dysgonomonadaceae > Dysgonomonas_A. The sequence continues at coordinate 687 of JAVBJR010000913.1, read as the reverse complement.
TATGGAATAGTTTAATTATTCAGCATTTATTAATTATCGGATAATAATATTAAGCAGCTACATTTGTGTAGTCTTCATTTTCATACATTTCTGATAGTTAAGCTAGGTTCACACTTGTGTTCACACTTGCAATTACAGCAAAAGAGTAGCAGTGAAGCGGTGAATTGTGGGATAGTACTGACAAAAATATAAAAGTACAGTAAGGGTATGAAGTAAGAATGTAAGAGTAAGAGTAGACTGTCTAATGAGTGGTCGTTATTTGCTGCAGATCTATTGCTTAGTAGTTATTGTGCTGCTGTTGGTTGACTTTCATGTGGGCGGTGCTTCAGATGTGAACACTTGTGAACATGCATTGCTTTTACTTGTTACTTTTTGCTGTTACTTCCTTGCAGTTACTGCAAGTGTGAACCCAGCTTTACAGTTAATGACAGTAAATTACAGAAACTAGTTACATTTAATTATACTAATAATGTTTCACAGATAAGTCCAATGTTACAGCATATATTTTAAGAACAGGAATTTTCTAAACACTCCAGTAAAACAAAATCAAATAGGGGAGACCGGGGATGAATGGACCACAGGGCATTATGCACCAGTCGATCTAGCGTTAAAACCACGATTCTAAAAATCTTGAAATTGCGATGGTAGCAAGTATTTGACATGTCTAAAGTCGCGTTTAAGTGAAAT
>JAVBJR010001027.1:0-2810 GCA_031546965.1 Dysgonomonas sp. | reverse complement strand
AAACTAATCCCCTTGTGAAATTAACCTGCATAACTATACATCCAGCAACAGCTGGTGGAGTTGACAGGGCGTCCGTATCGATTTACGCACTTGGTAAGAAAAATATTTCAATGCATCATGTTTTATTTTAATTTGACATACTTACTAGCCAAACAAGGGCATTGTCATGCAGGCATCCTTTTTCTCTCTGTCACGATACTAATAATTGGGGAATTCATTGATTATGATCTGGTGCAAATTCATAAAATTATAATAGCCGCATGATTACTAGATCGACGGACTAAATTAATTAATGATTTATTTACGTTTAATTATTGATAAATTATGTATGCAAATCATATTTATTTTTAATTAGAAGCAGTACAGCGTGCAACTGCCAGCATTGTTAACAATCCTGGTAAATCTGTTCACATATTCCACGGACAGTTCCTGGACATGATTTGCACTTCGGATAGTCCATCTATGGCAAATTACCGATGGGAGATGAAGGGAAACAATGACAGCCATTGGAAGTTTCTTATAAGTGGACCAAATATTTACATGAAAGCTGTGCCAGGGACCTATCGGTGTACAGCGGAGAACAGGTTTAACAATGGAAATCCTGCCATTTCTAATGAAATATTAGTTTTCATGAAATAAACGTGCATTGCTGCAAGTTCAATATTGGTTTATTATTATATAAGGCCTTATTACTTCGTTCTATTTTTCAACATCTTGATTAGATCCTTCATAATGTGCTTTCATTATTTCTTTGTGTAAAACTTGTATAACTTTTATAGTTTATTATTGTATATGCTTTCCAAGATTATTTGTGATACTACGTGTATTTTGCTGTAATTCGATAAATTTATACAAATGTATTAAACAGCCTTCATATTCTGGTGAACATAATACAGTTTTTGCTATATAAACAGTCTGCAAATGATAGTGAATTGAATAAGTAAGAATACAACCGTTACAATTTAAAACTTAGTTAGAAAAGACACACAAATTGTTGGATTTATGCCAGTACCCAGATATAGGCGGCAATGCTGTTATCTTCTCAGGACAGTGTGTTTGCATGGATAACATAGCAATACAATATTTACGTAGCATGTGTGCAGGTAGCCCAATATACATTCAATTATATTTTTGTATATAGCAACATAAAATGTCATTAATGATTATCTTTAAATCTGCTGCAAAAAAGGACCACTAGAGCAATCTAAATAATTAATATATACATTTTACAACTGTCAGCATTAAGCTCCGAAATATAAACGTACACGTTCAACTATAGCTAGAAATTGGGAATAATGTGCTATACAAAGAATTGAATGATAATGTTTGGAAGCAGCATCAAAATCACCATCCTATTTCATTTTGCTGCACATAATTAATGGACGGCCTCATATTATTTTACTTCACAACTAACCATGTGGCGGTTCTCACGGCACAACCTCAACTTTGGCACCATCAAAGTTTAGATATCTACAAAATGTAAATATGAGATTGTGGCGGCTTGCGATTAACGGCTCATTGAAAATGTTTGACTTTTACAACGGTTTCGATGAATTATGAAACACATTATGCATGGATAAAAAATATGACATGTTTATAAAGTGTACTTGAAGTGAACAGAAGTAAACAGTATGATCGATGATCTCAAGTGTATATAGTTAGACAATTTCTAAGGCTACATTGCCATAACAGGGTTTAAATCTGCATGAGGGATATATAACTGATGTGGATTAAATTCCAATTAAGTACATTTTAAAGGGACAGTCAAGTCAAAATAAATATTTTAATATGTTATTCAGAGTGAAAAACTATAGAGAATGGCTATTTGGAATGGTAACGAATTCGCAATGGTTAACCATCGAGACGGATTTATCGATGGAACTCTTTCTTTGCGCGGATTGACGGCCAAATCACCCATGGGGGCGTTGAGATAGAGAACGTAACGACGTCTACGATCGAGCGGGCGAAACGACCGTTACAACGGCATCCGGCTGTCACCGTCAATTGGCTGCTCCCCTGTAGAAACGTCCGTTGGAAATTTTTTTGGCCAAAGCTTGGCCAGACAATGTTGAGAACGGGGGAATGCGTGCGCTGCTGAGCACAGCCCTGGCCCATGTCCTCTCCATTGCCGTTTCTTATAACGGCTGCTGAATTTGCTGGCAGCATACCTTTTTCGAATTTAATTAATAATTCGTTAACCATTGCGAATTGGTTAACATACCAAATAGCCACTCTCTATTTTTTGACTTGACTGTCCCTTTAATATTAGTCATATGCGTCACTCTGTCAATCGCCAAACATAAGGATAAGAGATGATTAACTTGACCCTTATGACTGTCTAGGAAACTGAACCAACATGTTGTTATCACTAGCTTTTCGAATGGAGAAACAATATGACTATATTTGGTCAAATAATTTATATGAAATCGATTCAGTCATTTTGACGTCATTTAAATTGTTGAGATGAAATAAACTGATCAAAGGTTCACTAAATTAGATAGGAAACTGTATAGCGAACGTTTAATATCCAGCTATAATAGATTACAGGAACAAAATCTCAGTATACTATATCCTCCAAAAAAAATCAACGTGGAAAAGGAAGTATCAATCAATAAGCAGGAAAACAATGTTTATCTTTAAAGTTCTGTTATGGTTCACATATTTCCGAGTATGGTAAGCCAGACTGGACAAAATATGTTAGGCAATTCCGCCTACCTCCTACACAAACTCCTTGTACCCGTACCCCGACTCCTTGTACTCGTACCTTGTACTCGTACCTACCATTGGCCAGAATTCAAAATACTGAACCA
>JAVBJR010000719.1:0-2837 GCA_031546965.1 Dysgonomonas sp. | reverse complement strand
GCACCCACCTGGTATTTTTGACCTTCTGATCCCTCGTGTTTGGATCTCCACAGTGCCCTCCTCACAGTCAGGGTCTACCGGTTGGGTGGTCACAGGGTTGGTTGTAGGATAGGGAATTAGCTTGGGATGGTTTGCTTGCAGATTGGGCGATCATCTACTTGCAGCGGGTATCCTGCGATGGCGCTATATCCACAGCCCAGAACGTACCCCTTGCTAAAGGAAGGTAGGGAAAGGATAGGACGTCAGCAGGGGTTGGGAAAGAGATAGGTACCCTACTGACCTGGCTTTCTTAGCCCATTACTCCGGTTCAGTGGTCGCCAGTCCACTGTCGCTGTCCACCTTCAATGGTGTCTCCCTTTTTCCCAAGTCTTGACTAGCACCCCCATCCAAAATGTGCTTGTCCTCTGAAACCATCGTTTCCTCTGCTCCGAGGACCACCTGCTCTTCCTCCTTGGTCAGGGTTTGCTCCTCCTTCTCTATACCCTGGCAGATTATAGGACAAGGGGTGCGAATTTCAAGTTCAGCGAACTCCGAACAGCTTGGAGACAAGGGACCAATGGGAAGGGACACCATTAATGGTGCAGGCTTTCCACCGTTTTGTGGTGAACCGGGAGGATCGTCCGCCATCTTGGAACACAACCAGCAGCAGCAAACACGTGTGATGGCATTTTGCTGTGCTTTTATTTTAAAATTTTCGCACTTTTTTAAAAGAATGTTGAAATCCAAATTTAAATTTTGCTCATTAAACAATTCTCCTAAACAAATTTGAAAATCATTAGGGATTTTGTTTGGAATATATGCATCTGAAAATGGTGGAATAATGGACAGAATTGCAGGTTTTGTGAAGCAATTAGCTAATGATTTATAAAAAGATATGCCATTTCTGTTGGTATGATAAATGATTCATCTGCTGGCAAATTACCAACCCTTTATTTAACTTTGCAGATGAAGAGAAATCTGTATCTTCCAGTGTTATCTGAATGCAGAAAATGAATTTTCAAAACCAATTAATTTTGGACGGTGTTCCAAAGAATTTTGCAAGTTATAGCAAAACTGTAATTTTTATTATTTCAAACAAGCCATACCATGATTGTTCATTACACCTTTAACTGGTGCAGGCATTTTCCATTCGCACAATTTACTTAAATGTTGAGCTGGTATTATCCTTTTTTACTAGGTTTATATACGTTTATTGTGAATGGTGTTTGTGAGTTTGTTTGTTTGTTTGCAGTGCCGGCGTTTGTAGCAATGGACTTTAAAAGCTCAAATTCATAATTTACACTGGTGTCGGTTTTTAAATGAACTTAGTACTAAAAAAACTTATTTTTTTTCCCAGCTTGTTTCAATTAATGCATCAATGTAAAATAAAATTGATGCAATATGTGAACAATCTTCATCCAAACTGTTGAGCAAATACAATCCTATTAATTAACGTCATATAATTCATTATCTACATAAAGACTTGTATGCCCACATTTCCATGTGTGTTATCTAGCTTGTCCTTGACAATAAATTTCCATGAGCTTTAACTATGGTCATTCACTTACAGACATGATTGATTGCTTTATATGGAGCACATATGGATCTATTCCCCCAATAGTTGCAATTTTCAGCTCACAAAGAACTTGATCGTTGTGGCTAAGAGAATTAAAATATGCAGAACGAGATTTTCCTTCTCTTACTGCCATGCTTGACTGCTATGATTGTGTTCCAAGATGGCGGACACCTGCTTTTAACCTCGTACTGCTTGCGCTTAGCAAGCACTCAGCATGCTTAGCAGTCACGTGGTGGAAAAGCCCTATTCGCTAGTGGGTGGAGCTTAAAACTGGTTTCCCAGAAGTCTTTGCGTGTCCGCGTCATTAAGTGGTCTAACCCGCGAAATTTGAAAATGCGGGCGTCCATCGAATGAATCCCTGGTCTTTATGGATAACGAATAATTTAGGAAAAATTCCGAACGTTTCCGAACATTCTGTATTTTGGTAAAAAAAATGCGCTGAATCGAATGGAACGAATTCTGTTCAAATCGGAGCATTATGTGAATTTCTTTGTAAGTTTTAATTACATAATTTAACATGGGCGAGATAGGGAATTTTTCGGTCGTCGTTTTATTTCTCTGCAATCTTTGTCACAATCTCCTCTGAACACAGTTTCTTAGAGGTAAAACATTGTTCTCTTTCGTTTAAAATTAGTTTGGTAGTGATTGGAGCAACGGTTATATGGCAAGCCAGACTGGACAAAATATGTTAGGCAATTCCGCCTACCTCCAAACCAAACTCCTTGTACTCGTACCGCGACTCCTTGTACTCGTACCTTGTACTCGTACCTACCATTGGCCAGAATTCAAAATACTGAACCGTGATTGGTTGTTTCCAATGAGGATTGAACACGTAACAAAATTCCCTGTACTTGTACGTGTACCAAAACTCCGTGTACCACATTTCCTTGTACTCGTACGCGTACCAAAACGCCTCGTACCAAAACTCCTCGTACTCGTACTCGGACGGATGGTACTCGTACCAAAACTCCTCGTACTCGTACCAAATCTCCTCGTACCTAAACTCCTTGTACTTGTAATAGTACGGATGGTACTCGTACCAAAATTCCTCGTACTCGTACCAAATCTCCTCGTACCTAAACTCCTTGTACTTGTACTCGTACAGATGGTACTCATACCAAAACTCCTCGTACTCGTACTCGTACCAAATCTCCTCGTACCTAAACTCCTTGTACCTAAACTCATACGGATTGTACTCGTACCAAACCTCCTTGTACTTGAAAAGTGGCCCACAATATATAAAGGCGCTTCTGCTATTGGTGGCGCCCTCTTGTGGTCGACC
>JAVBJR010001141.1:0-3424 GCA_031546965.1 Dysgonomonas sp. | reverse complement strand
GGACCCCTGAAAGAATATTTACAATTTTTGTGTGAAAATGTAGGCCGGTTTTGTGAAACAAGTAGTAAATTCGCTCAAAATATGTTCCATTGTTACGGAATTCGAATTTTGGGAGGCGTGTAGCCTTGTGTAGAAGCGCCTTTGATTTGCTGTACCATGGCGGCAACCTTGCGCAAAGTACATATAGGTGGCGCTGCAAATCTGCAGTTTCTGCACCGTCTTTGGGATTTTTGGAATTGGACGCATTTTTGACTTGACGTGTTCTGATATATTGTCGTTTAAAATGAGTGCTTTCGAAGGTTTGATGTTTAAATAACTAGTCTGATATACAATGAAGGGTCGTATTTAATTCTGGCGATTTTGTTTTAGAAATGGGAGTACTTCCCGAACTTGGACGTGCAGTAGATGAACTGGAATGGACGTACGTCAGTGCATGAAATTAAATTAATAATTTTCAAAATTAGAGGCGCAATAATAAATCAATGTTTATGTAATGCAGGTTGCCAACTGATGTGCAATCTGAAGCAATCCCATTGATACTTGGCGGGGGTGACGTTCTCATGGTATATTTTCACCGATTTTCACATCGGACCAATTAAATTTATAACGTAATTTTAAAATGAAAAGTATATATCTGTATGAGTACTTTGACAGGCGGCTGAAACGGGTAGTGGAAAAACCGGAGCTTTCTGCCTGCCAATTATCCAGATTGTTTGGGAAACATTGAAAGCCAATTTAGAGCCAAAGAAAGCATCCATCAAAGGACCTTCCAGAAGTACTACACCAGGTTGTGTGACATATCATTTGGTATTATTTTGGCCATGTCTGTTACGTCTTCATCAAACATGAATATCATGCGACAGCCAAATTGGGAATGAGTCACTATGACAGAGGCGCTGCGATGGCCATTACACCCGATGGCTTGATGTGCCAAAGTAGAGAACATCAGCAGTGGCATGGCTGCAGATCTGCCAAGGGTGTCAAGGCTCCAGGTAGAGGACGTGTGCATCATTTCCTCCATAACTAACCGAAGTGCTCATTTACATATACATATATTGAATCAGGAAAATATTACTACGAGGCTCTTGTTACTGACGAGGGCCTCTGTCGCGTCGGTTGGTCCACCAAATTGGCAACACTGGATGTTGGAACTGACAAATGGAGCTTTGGTTACGGAGGCACTGGCAAGAAGTCCCATAATAAGCAGTTTGATGATTATGGACAAGTGAGGACCTGTTTTATTTATAAATAACTGTCAATGGAAATACATTGTTTGTCCTTTTTTTTTGTCCAGGCCTTTGGGTTAAATGACACTATTGGCTGTTTTGTGGATTTTGGAAGTAAAACCATCAGTTACTCCAAAAATGGTTTGAAGCGCTTCAAAGATTATTGATTTGCAACCTCGTATATCCACACCAAACATGATAGTGCCTTTATATTCATAACTGGTTTGTAATTTGTGTTTAAGGTGTGGGCCTTGGTGATGCTTTCACTATTCCTGCCAATGTGGCCAGCCAACCATTATTTGCCTCTGTTGTACTCAAAAATGCAGAGATGCAGTTCAATTTTGGTGACACACCCTTCAAATACCCTCCACAGGTAAAATGATCATTAAGAACATACATGAATACATGAATTGTCACACATATCAATTTTTAATACAATACAACTGTGACAGTTTATGGTTAATCCTTTTATAAAGTATTTCACTCGACTAGTTCATGCTTTATTTAATTTAATGAAACTTTAGGCAACTTATGTGGGACTTTCTGCAGCACCTGCTGACTGCATTGTCGTGAACGAAAACGATTCCAGTAAAACAGACAAATTTTTACAATTGTTATTTCATTAGCAAGTATTGATGGATTAATATATTGTAGGTGGTGGCACAGGAGGAGGAGGCGGGGAAGTTGGCAAAAAATCTGCTAAGAATTCCCCGCAAGCGATCATAATCGAGCCATCACTGGAGTTGGCAACACAGGTGAGCTTTTGTTCGACTTTTGTTCTACTTTTGTCCCTCTGAATCTGGATCTGTCCCAGTAAATTCTCAAAACTTCTCCCTTGCAGACTTTTCAGCAAGTAGAAACTTTTAGGAAGTATCTTGGGAACCCGCAAGTTAGGTGAGATTATACCGACTTTATTTGTGCTGGATGATTGGAAACTGTGAACCAGAGATTTGTTTAATGCAGATCACTTCTGATTATTGGGGGAAGTGCTGCCAAGGATCAAATGGCAGCTCTGCAAAGCGGGGTTGATGTTGTTGTGGCAACACCCGGGCGTCTTGATGATTTCATAACTAACGGAATGATGTCCGTCAATCAGGTATACAACGTTTCAGTGTCCTATTTTTCTGCTTGAAATTTCAAATTGGTGTATCGATCTGTCAAACAGGTGCGGTTTTTTGTTCTGGATGAAGCGGTACGTGAAACATCACATATGGGTCCACAATCAAGGCATATGTACACAAATTGTAGAAACTTGACTTATTCTAGGATGGTCTGTTACAACAAGGATGTGGTGACCTTATCAATCGTCTTCATCGTCAAATTCCTAAGGTTACTCCGGACGGCAAGCGACTGCAGATGGTAGTGTGCTCTGCCACTTTACACTCCTTCGAAGTGAAGAAATTAGCTGTTAGTAGGAATATTTTGCATTTAAATGCTATAATAAATGTGTAAGTTAATCCGTTTTTCAATTAACGTATACTTTTATATCCGTTAAAGGAACGTTTGATGCACTTTCCTACTTGGGTTGATCTGAAAGGAGAAGATTCTGTCCCGGAGACGGTTCATCATGTGGTAATGGTCATAGATAAAATATATGTTCAGTGATATGTAAAATGTACCTTGGCTTATGCACTATATCTTAATTTTAAGGTAGTCATGATTGATCCTCGAATGGACACTTCATGGACCAATATCCGTCACCACGTTCAGGTACTAAAAGTCGATTTTCTACTGCACTGTGCTAGCTAGAGCGATTCCTAAAGCAGATTCGACACATCATTTGTTTGATGAAAACACATTTTGGAATTATATAATTATTTCAATGTATATTGTTGCAGACTGATGGAATCCATGCATCGGATAATGTCGGTCCCAGAAGCAACAACGCGGAGGGGTTATCGGAAGCGGTGAAGATCTTGAAAGGCGAGTACGTTGTCAGGGCAGTGGACGAACACAAGATGGACCAAGCCCTGATTTTCTGCCGCACTAAAATCGACTGTGATAACTTGGAGAATTACTTCAATCAACTTGGAGGTGGTTCGAGAAACCTAACCAACGCTTACTCGTGCGTATGCCTTCATGGTGATCGTAGACCTCAGGAGAGGAAAGAGAATCTCGAAATGTTCAAGGTCGTATCTTATATTGTGGAATGGAAACTCAATTTAGAAGGAATTTTTAAATTGCAATTTGTAATAACG
>JAVBJR010000626.1:0-12059 GCA_031546965.1 Dysgonomonas sp. | reverse complement strand
TGACCAAATACGGTTTTATAGCTCAAAATAGTCTTCGAAAACAGGCTGCTAACTGGAAGCATATGCCACTGGATGCCTGTTTTCAACTTGTAGAGAATGCTGTTGACTATCTCAATAAGACAACTCTTTGTCTTAAATCCTTGTTTTGCGGTTGATAAATGAGGTAATATTTCAAACTCAATCGTATCATTATCCAGTACTTTGTACATAAGGAGCGTTATTCTTTGTTATTTTGCGATTACAAATTTAACGCTTCCTTATTATTTTATCCTGAAAACTTAATAAGTCAAGACGACTTCGTTAACAAAAAGGGAACGAATACAATTATTTTTTTTACTTTTGCCATATTAAATAAGCACTTTATTATTAGATAATGGAATCATCCGGACAAGACAACTCTACACCTGAAAGAAAATCAGCAGAGTTAACCTTAGAGCAAATTCAAAATTTTGAAGGTAAGTATCCCAAACAGTTGTGGTATTTGTTTACTGTAGAAATGTGGGAACGCTTCTGTTTTTACGGAATGCGCGGTATTCTTACGATCTTTATGGTTGATCAACTTTTTTTGCACGAAAAAGAGGCTAATTTACGCTACGGAGCTATCCAGGCTTTTGTGTACGCATTTACTTTCTTAGGTGGAATTTTCGCAGATAAAATACTTGGCTTTAAAAAGTCATTGACATTTGGGGCATTGCTGATGATATCGGGTAATGCCCTTATTGCATTTGCCCCTCACGATTTTTTTTACATGGGTATAACCTTAACTATTATAGGAACAGGATTTTTCAAACCGAATATTTCGTCGATGGTGGGGTATCTCTATAAAGATGGTGATCCTCGAAAAGAAGCCGGTTTCAGTTTATTTTATTCGGGTATCAATGTAGGTGCATTTTTTGGAGGTGCTATTTGTGTTTGGTTAGGCAAAGGTTATTCGTGGAAGCTGGCTTTTTTGGCAGCAGCTATAGTGATGGTTTTAGGATTAGTGACTTTTACTCTTACCAAAAAGCATCTTGGACCTATTGGCGACAGTCCCTTGAAAGATCTATTGCCGGGTAAGCGCCGTTTGAGAGAGTATTTGGTGTATGGGGTGGCATTGCTTACCATTCCTTTTATTTATGTAATGATTCAGAATACAGATTATACAGATCTGTTTATGTATATTATAGGACCATTTGCTTTGGCTTACTTCTTTTATCAATTGTTTAAGATCAAAGACAGTGCAGTCAGAAAGAAAATGATAGCAGCATTATTCTTAATCCTGTTTTCTATTATGTTCTTTGCTCTTTTTGAACAAGCCGGAGGCTCTTTAGCATTGTTTGCTAATAAAAATCTACACAATACTTTGTTGTTTTTTCATATCGATCCTAATGTAGTGAATAACAGTGCAAACTCTCTGTTTGTGATCGCATTCAGTCCCCTGTTAGGATTAGTGTGGGTATGGCTTAATAAACGAAAGAAAGAACCCAATGCAGTAGTTAAATTCGGAATGAGCTTCTTATTGTTAGCAATTGCTTATGTGGTATTTTTTGCCACACGCTATTTTGCAGATGCTACAGGAATGACCTCCTTAAATGTATTTGCCGGAGCTTATTTTGTGATGACTATATCCGAGCTTTGCCTTTCGCCGATAGGTCTTTCGATGATGACGAGCCTTTCTCCCAAACACTTATCGGGTATGATGATGGGACTTTGGTTTTTGGCAAGTGCTTACGGACAATATTTGGCAGGTATTATTGGAGCAGGAATCTCTAACCCGAACGATAATGCTTCTCTGATGGAAAAACTAATTTCTTATACCGATGGCTACTATCAATTGGCTATTTATGCTTTAATAGTGGGCGTTGTCATTTTGGTAATATCTCCTATTATCAGAAAATTAATGCAAGGAGTAAAATAAACGAATTTATTATAAATAAGATAAACTTAAGTTATGCCTGATTCTAAACCATCATCTAAGACCCTATTTGGACATCCTGTGGGGTTGTATCTTTTATTTTTTACAGAACTTTGGGAGCGTTTTTCTTATTACGGAATGCGTGGTATATTAATGTTGTACCTTACAAAATCTTTCGTTGAAGGCGGTGTTGGTTTTGACGAATCTTTCGCCGGATTGATTTATGGAGGCTTTACAGGGCTGGTATATTTTACACCTCTGATAGGGGGGTGGCTTGCCGATAAATATCTGGGACAGAGAAAAGCAATAACCATTGGTGGTATTACCATGTTTTTGGGTCAGATGGTTTTATTTCTTCTTCATAGTAAATTTGGACTTTTTGCAGGATTATTCCTATTGATTATAGGTAATGGTTTTTTCAAACCTAATATATCTACTTTAGTTGGAGGGTTATACAAACCGGGTGATGCCAAGCGCGATTCTGCATTCTCTATTTTCTATATGGGGATCAATATTGGAGCTTTCTTCGCTCCACTTGTAGTGGGTCTTTTGGCTAATGATTGGTTTGCTGTAAAAGAAGGTAAGGAAATTATCAGTCATGGTTATAGTTACGGATTTTTGGCTGCTGCTATTGGTATGCTTATAGGTCAACTCTTATTCAATACTTTATCTAAAAAATATCTAGGCGATCTTGGTCTGAAACCTGTAGGTGACAATCGAGAAAAAGAAGCCGTAAATGAATTGGAGGGATCGATAGAGCATAAGTCAACACCTTTAACCACTCAAGAAAAAGAAAGAACAATTGCAATATTTATATACTTCTTCTTTGCTATTTTCTTTTTTGCAGGTTTTGAACAAGCAGGTTCTTCATTTACTTTATATACCGAGAAATTTTTAGATAGAAATGTGGGTGGTTTCATGGTTCCAACTGAATGGTTTCAATCCATCAATCCTCTATTTATAGTTCTGCTGACTCCTTTATTTGCCATGTTTTGGCCATCTAAAACCGGACAGAAAATAACTACTCCCGTGAAAATGGGATCGGGGCTAATGCTTGTCGGTATTGGTTTTCTATTTATGGTGGGAGCAGTAAATCAAAGAGGCGGAGACGTTGCAGATACGGCTGTGAAAGCTAGTATGTTGTGGATCATATTTACTTATTTATTGCATACTATTGGCGAATTATGTTTGTCACCCGTAGGATTGTCTACAGTAACAAAATTGGCACCCCCTAAATTAGCTTCATTGCTGATGGGTGTTTGGTTGATGGCTTCATTTGTCGGAAATTTCTTGGCAGGCTGGATTTCGTCCGTAACAAGTTCTTTGGGAGCAGGATCGGTTTATCAGGTATTAGCGGTAGGCGCTGTAGTTTGCGGTGGAGCATTAATCTGCCTGAATAAGCTATTATTGAAAATGATGCACGGAGTAAGATAATATAACATAATTATGCAGAAAAACCTCTTCAAAGATATCTTTGAAGAGGTTTTTCTTGTATATAAAAGATTTAACATGTTCTCATACCCATTGCAAAGAAGAATTGATATTTTTGTAAATATTATAGAAACTATAGATCGTTTTTTAGCTTTTGATAAATCATGAAGAAATATATATTTATCACATTAGGTACCATTAGTTTAATCTTAGGATTATGCGGTTTATTTACCCCGGGATTGCCTACTACACCTTTTATTTTGCTTACCGGAGCATTGTACGCCAAAAGTTCTCCTAAATTATATAAACGCTTGGAAGAAAACAGACTTACAGGTAGATATCTGAAACGTATGGAAACAGGATTGAGCTGGAAAGCCAAATTGTTTTCTATCGCCTTAATGTGGTGTATGGTCTGTATTACAGCGTTTTTAGTTTTTGATGCCAATAGTAAAATGCGTTACGTCATGTTGGGGTTAGGAGTAATAGGTACAGTGGCTCAACTCATAGCCTTAAGAAAGAAAAAGCCAAAAATGGAATTACAAGAAGTACAACAAATTACAGAAAATACCTCGAATATAAATAAGATTGATGAGGCATACAAATAACTTATGAGGGTGGGACATAAAATACTACTAAAAATTTTGCCATTATGCTAGTTTTATTTTTCTTTGTATAAGGTATATTAACAAGACTATATCGTAAAACTAAAATCACGACAAAACAAAAAATGAAAGAAATGAACCAAGAAAATCAAATACAAATAGAATTAACAGAAGAGGTAGCACAAGGTACATATGCCAATTTAGCTATAATAACACATTCTTCATCAGAATTTGTTCTTGATTTTATAAGGATAGTTCCCGGTGTTCCAAAAGCAAAAGTAAAATCGAGAGTAATTTTAGCCCCCGAACATGCTAAAAGACTTATGTTGGCGTTGAAAGATAATATCAACCAATACGAAAGGCTTAATGGTACAATTGATATCGAAAATCCGATAGGTGATTTTTCTCCTGTTGGTGGTGGTGACGCTTAATTCCCAAAAATCGTCTATATACATGTAATTGATGTATATAACTTACTAAATGAATTAATATTCTGTAGCTTCGGTTTATAGATGTGTTTGTTGTAATATATTGCCGAAGTCTCAGATTTTTTTTGGTATAGGTATTGATTAGAGGATGTTGTAGATTTTATCAGATAACTGCCAATTGTTGTAAGCCTTATCTGTAGTTTGTTAAATTTTTAATATAAATAGAAATGAACGAGAGTAGGCAAAAATTTAATTTCTTTACTATGTTTCGTGATGGATTCAAAAGTATGACTTTGGGTCGTACGCTTTGGATTGTTGCGATAATAAAATTAGTTATCATGTTTTTGATCTTGCGTCCAATCTTTTTTCCGAATTTTCTCAATTCCAAATTTCAGGATGCAGAGTCAAAAGCCGATTATGTAAGAGAAGAATTGATTCAAAGGAAGTGAACGAGTTACGAGTAAAAAGGTAGAGACGCAATGCCTTGCGTCTTAGTAAAGAAGCAAACAAGTCTTGTGTACTCGTCAACTAGTTTACTTGTACACTCGTCTACTAAAAATAATGAATAACTAAATATATCTATCTTATGGAATTATTGAACGCATCATTAGTTGATTGGTCTAGAGGTCAGTTTGCTCTGACAGCTATGTATCATTGGCTATTTGTTCCGTTGACATTAGGACTTGGTGTAATAATGGCTATTATGGAAACAGCCTACGTACGCACAGGGAATGAACAATGGAAGAGAACAGCAAAATTTTGGATGAATATTTTTGGAGTAAACTTTGCAATTGGTGTTGCAACAGGTCTTATTCTCGAATTTCAGTTTGGGACTAACTGGTCGAATTACAGTTGGTTTGTAGGCGATATCTTTGGCGCACCATTGGCTATAGAAGGTATGTTGGCTTTCTTTATGGAGGCTACATTTATCTCTATTATGTTTTTTGGATGGAAGCGGGTAAGCAAAGGTATGCACTTGGCATCTACTTGGTTGGTTATAGTAGGAGCTACTTTGTCGGCTCTTTGGATTTTGGTTGCCAATGCTTGGATGCAATATCCTGTAGGTATGCGATTTAATCCCGATACGGTAAGAAATGAAATGACCGATTTTTGGGCGGTGGCATTATCGCCTGTAGCTATCAATAAATTCTTTCACACAGTAGTATCGTGTTGGATACTGGGTGCTGCTTTTGTAGCAGGAGTATCGGCATGGTATATGCTCAAGAAGAGAGAATATGAATTTGCAAGACAAAGCATGAAGGTGGCTTCTATTTTTGGATTGATTGCCATACTGTTAACTGCAATGACCGGCGACGGATCGGCTTATCAGGTGGCTCAAAAACAGCCTATGAAACTGGCTGCCATGGAGGGTCTTTATGAAGGAAAAAATGGGGCAGGGCTGATTGTTGTAGGATTACTTAATCCGTCGAAAAAAACGTACAACGATGGGGTAGAACCTTATCTCTTTAAAGTAGAAATCCCTAATGCCCTGGCTTTTATGGGTTACAGAGATATGGATGCTTTTGTACCCGGTATAAAGGATATAGTTGAGGGTGGTTATAAAACTCCTTCGGGAGAGGTGGCTCTTTCTTTTCAGCAAAAACAAGAGCGTGGCAGACTTGCTATACAGGCTTTAGCCGATTACAGAACTGCAACGAAAGAAAAAAACGAAACTGCAGCACGAGAATATAAAGCCAAGTTGGAAGAAAATTATGCTTATTTTGGCTATGGCTACTTAGATACCCCCGAACAATTGGTTCCTAATATACCAATGGTATTTTGGGCATTTCACATCATGGTATATCTAGGTGGATTCTTTATTGCATTCTTTGCCTTATTGTGGTTCTTTAGCTACAAAGGAAAATTAGAAAAGAGTAAGTGGTTGCTTTGGCTTTCAATCTTGTCTGTGCCATTGGCATATATCTGTAGTCAAGCCGGTTGGATAGTTGCCGAAGTAGGGCGTCAGCCTTGGACAATACAGGATGTACTGCCTGTGCAAGCTGCTATATCGGCATTAAGTGCCAATTCGGTAATCGTAACGTTTATAATATTTGCTGTATTATTTACGGCTCTATTGATAGCTGAAATTCGTATCATGTTGAATCAAATTAAAAAGGGACCTCAAGCTGATTGAGCGGGAAGATTCTTAGTTAATTTATAAAATAAACTACTATGCTTGATTATTCATTTTTACAACATTATTGGTGGTTTCTGATCAGCTTGTTAGCCGGACTTTTAGCATTCTTACTATTTGTTCAAGGCGGACAGTCGATGATTTTTTCTTTATCGAAAACAGATCAGCACCGTTTCTTATTGGTTAATGCTTTGGGACGTAAATGGGAGTATACCTTTACTACCTTGGTAACCTTCGGAGGAGCTTTCTTTGCGTCGTTCCCTTTGTTCTATTCAACAAGTTTTGGTGGGGCGTATTGGGTTTGGATGTTGATATTGTTTTGTTTCGTGATTCAAGCCGTCTCCTATGAGTACCAGTCGAAACCGGGTAACACTTGGGGACGAAAAACATACCAATCATTCTTATTTATCAATGGTTTGTTGGGAACTTTCTTGTTAGGTGCAGCAATTGCTACATTTTTTACCGGATCGGATTTCTTGGTAGGGCAAGGAAATATAACTATTTTAGGAGGTGGAATCGAAAGTGGTACAGGGTTTCCGAGTTTAGTAATCAGCCGATGGGGAAGTTCATGGCATGGTCTCGAAGCTCTTCTTAACTTTAGAAACTGGAGCTTAGGTCTTGCTGTATTTTTCTTGTCAAGAACTCTTGCTTGCCTGTTCTTTATTAATAGACTAGATGATCAAGATTTGGTAGCTCGCGCCCGTAAGTTTTTACTATACAATGCTCTGCCTTTTGTGGTGTTCTTTTTGACTTTTGTTATTTGGACATTCCTATCAAAAGGTTTTGCAGTAGATCCAGTAACTAAAATTGTAAGTTTGGTAGACTACAAATACTTCTTTAATTTGATTGAGATGCCTATTGTGGCTATCTTTTTCTTATTGGGAGTCGTATTGGTTCTATTTGGTATTGGTCGCACCTTATTTTCTAAAACGTATGCTTCGGGTGTGTGGTTTAGCGGTTTAGGTACAGTTGTTACGGTATGTACCTTGTTATTGCTTGCCGGATATAACAATACGGCTTATTATCCGTCGACAGCCGATCTGCAAAGTTCTTTAACTATTGAAAATTCATGCTCAAGTGAGTTTACTTTGGTTGCGATGTCATACGCATCTATATTAGTTCCATTTGTTTTGGGCTACATTATTTATGCTTGGGGATCTTTGGAAAAAAAGAAATTTAAAGGAGAAGATTTGAAAGAAGACGGTCACGTTTATTAAGAATCTACCTACTTTAACATAGTAAAAAGGAGAGCAAAAATTTTGCTCTCCTTTTTAGTTTTATGATAGAATATAATCAGTTTTATAAAATAGGTTGCAGATATGTAGCCATTTCCGATTGTATTTTCTTTGCTTCTTGAGCAGCAATTGATGCAAACTTTTCGGTATTGTCGGCATAGATAATTCCTCGGGACGAGTTTACCAGTAAACCACACTGTTTGTTCATACCATACTTAACCACTTCTTCTAAAGAACCACCCTGTGCGCCAACTCCGGGAACAAGCAGAAAATGGTTAGGGGCATATTTACGTATATCGGCAAACATTGAGCCTTGAGTTGCCCCCACAACATACATAAGTTGCTCATCAGTACCCCATTGTTGAGATGTTTTCAGCACTTTTTCAAATAGCCTCTCTCCCTTTGAATCTTCTGTCAGTTGAAAATCTTGAGAACCTTTATTCGAAGTCAAAGCAAGCAAAATAACCCATTTCTTAGGGTAATTAAGGAAAGGAACTACACTATCTTCTCCCATATAAGGAGCGACAGTTATAGCAGTTGCCTTAAGATGTTCAAAAGCTGATTTAGCGTACATTTCGGAGGTATTACCTATATCTCCACGCTTGGCATCCAAAATAATAAATTGATCGGGATATTTGGTGCGGATATATTCCACTGTTCTCTCCAATGCCCAAATTCCTTTTATACCCACACTTTCGTAAAAAGCAGTGTTGGGCTTGTATGCCACACAATAAGGAGCCGTTGCATCAATAATTGCTTTATTGAATGCGTATATCGGATCTTCTTCGTCTAACAAGTGTTCAGGAATCTTTTTCAAGTCCGTGTCAAGCCCTACGCATAAGAAAGATTGCTTCTTTTTTATGTTTTCAAAAAGTTCTTGTTTGGTCATTGGTATTTAGTTTATTAGTTAACCAGTTGACAAGTAAACCAGTCTTGTTTACTCGTATACTTGTCACCTTGTTTACTATTGATTATAATTCGCTTTCTTTTAGTCGCTCTGTATTTTCTGCAATAATCAATTGATCTATTATATGTTGAATATCACCGTCTATAATAGCTGCCAAATTATACAGGGTTAGGTTTATTCGATGGTCGGTAACCCGTCCTTGTGAGTAATTGTATGTCCTAATCTTAGCCGATCGGTCGCCTGTCGAAACCATTGTTTTTCTTTTGGAGGCTATTTCGTCCATATATTTTTGGTATTCCATATTGTATATGCGAGAACGAAGTTCGACCAAAGCTTTTGCTCTATTTTTTAACTGCGATTTTTCATCTTGGCATTGTACGGTTACTCCCGTAGGAATATGCACCATTCGTACGGCTGAATATGTTGTATTGACAGATTGTCCCCCGTTACCTGATGCACAAAAAGTATCGACCCGTATATCCGATTCTTTGACATCTACATCAAATTCTTCGGCTTCGGGTAATACAGCCACCGTAGATGCCGAAGTATGTACACGACCCTGTGTTTCTGTTGCCGGAACTCGCTGAACCCGGTGAACACCCGATTCGTATTTGAGCGTTCCGTATACGTTTTCGCCTGCAACTGTAAAAATTATTTCTTTAAAACCTCCCGAAGTACCTTCGGTGAGGCTTGTTACCTCGGTTTTCCAGCCTTTCGATTCGCAATATTTTTGGTACATACGATAAAGATCTCCTGCAAAAATGGCAGCTTCGTCTCCGCCCGTTCCTCCTCTGATTTCAACAATTGCATTTTTGTTATCCTGCGGATCGGCGGGAACAAGCAGAAGCTTTATTTCTTCTTCTAATAGAGGTAATCTATTGCTACTTGATTCTAATTCTTCTTTGGCTATTTCTCGTAGTTCGCTGTCAGACTCGTTATCCAGTATATTTCGGGCTTCCGATATGCCGGTTAATACTTGAACGTATTCTTTTCTTGCATTTGCAATTTTTTCAAGATCACGATATTCTTTAGTCAGCTTAATATAACGTTTCATGTCG
The DNA here is from genome assembly GCA_031546965.1 of Dysgonomonas sp. Lineage (GTDB taxonomy): Bacteria > Bacteroidota > Bacteroidia > Bacteroidales > Dysgonomonadaceae > Dysgonomonas_A. The sequence continues at coordinate 2,370 of JAVBJR010000626.1, read as the reverse complement.
GATATAACATTGGGGTCGGTTATTAATTTACCGATTTCCTCGAAACGTATAACTAAGGTGTCTAATTTATCTAATAACGAATGTTGACTCATGTTCAGTTTTTGATTTGCAATTGCAAAGATAAGCAAAAGGAAATTATTCTGCAGAAGTTTTTTTTTATTGACTAATCTTAGAAGATCAATCGATGTATAAAAGGTATCAGTAAAGCAGTCATTACACCCATGAGTCCGATAGCCAATCCGCTTATAGCACCTTCTATAACACCCATCTCCATTGCCTTTGCAGTGCCTACACTATGTGCCGATGCTCCCATTGCCAGTCCTTTGGCTATGCTGCTTTTGATTCCTAAAATACGCAAAACATAAGGTCCTACTATTCCTCCGAAAATACCACAAAACAAAACAATTACAGCTGTTAGAGAGGGAATACCTCCCGATTGTTCCGATATATTTATGGCTATTGCCGTTGTTACCGATTTGGGCTCGAGAGTCATCATCAAGGCATTGTCTGCACCTGTTATTTTAGCCAAAATAATTACACTAACTATGCCGGTTATACTACCTACGAATATAGATGTGAGTATAGATATTACATTGCCTTTGAGGTAAGACATTTGTTGATAAAGCACATATCCTAGCGCTACAACCGAAGGTCCTAGAAGAAAACTTACAAATCGTCCTCCTTGCTGAAATGTATCGTAATCCATTTTAGTTATCTGCATAAATAAAATGATGATTACTATAGATATGATAAGTGGGTGCAATATAGCTACTTTTGTCTTCTTAAAGATCCATTGTCCAAACAGGTAACTACCAAAAATAAGAACGAGAATAAATTCGGGACTTTCAAATAGTGATTTCATTTTGCTGTCCTCCTTTTTTCCATTTGTTGTTGAACCATACCTACTACAGCAATGACCAAAACGGTACTGATAGAACAAGTGATGATAATAGATGCCCAAAACTCACTCAATACACCAAATGAGGTCATCAATCCGGCTCCCGACGGAATAAAGAAGATTGCCATATTTTTGGTGATAGCAGTTGCAGTAGAATCTACACTATCAGGGTTTATAACCTTGATATAGAGGGCTAAAAACAATAACATCATTCCGATTATACTTCCCGGAACGAATCCCTTAATGAGGTAACTCACACATTCGCCGATGAAATAAAACAGGAGAATGATGAAAATTCCTTTGACCATTTTCATATTACTTATACCTAAATATTAACGGCACAAAGGTAGGGTAATTTAGCTATAGAAGTCGCTTTATTTATAAGAAATTTATAATAAAAGCCGATTATTACTCGTTGATAATCGGCTTTTGGTATAATTTATGTTGCTTGTTTACAAATCTTCAAATATTTCTAACGAAAAGTTCTCACCATCAAAAACGGCATACGAAAAGAAGCTGATCCAATCGCCAAGTATAACAATGCGTGATGTTTGAGACAACATCAGATCGAGCATTATATGACGATGCCCAAAGATGAAATAATTGATATTGGGCGACTCCTTCAATTGATTTTTTGCAAATAAAACAAGATGTTCTTTGTTTTCTCCCAAATAAGGAACTTCGCCGCCCGTTGCCCTGCTGTGGTTAGACCATCGGTGAGCTATGCCCAACGCCCATCGGGGATGTAGACAGGCAAAAGCTCGTTGACATAGTTTGTTGTGAAACGCCCAACGGATTAGTTTAAAAGACTTGGAGTCATCACCTAATCCGTCGCCATGAGCCAGCAGGAATTTTTTGTTGTATATATCTTGTACCAATGGTTCGAGATGAACTATCATTCCGCATTCTTTTTCGAGATAGTCGCTCACCCATACATCATGATTACCAATAAAGAAGTGAATCTCTATATCGGAATCTGTAAGTTCAGCTATTTTGCCAAGTACACGGGTAAAGCCTCTAGGTACGACATACTTATACTCGAACCAAAAATCGAATATATCCCCTAAAAGATAGATTGTTTTGGCATCTTTTTTTACCATGTCGAACCATCGGCATAGTTTTCTCTCAATCTCGTGATTGGGATAACTATCCTTCGATTTTTGTTTAGGAGTATCCGGAAGGCTCAGAGCACTGTTATTATCTATAACTTTTTTGTGTGAGGCTGAGCCGAGATGTACATCCGAAAGGAAGTAAACTTTGTTTCTTTCAGCCATTATCTTTTTAGAGAAAACCCAGTTCTAACTTAGCTTCTTCACTCAACATATCTTTATTCCATTCGGGCTCGAATGTAAGATTTACAATTACATTTTTTGCTTCGGGAATAGACTCCAGTTTGAGGCGTACGTCTTCTAATATAAAGTCGGCTGCCGGACAATTAGGAGCTGTTAATGTCATTGTTATTGTCACATTAT
>JAVBJR010000947.1:0-5751 GCA_031546965.1 Dysgonomonas sp. | reverse complement strand
ACGCCGTCACGCACGTAGGTCGCTAGCCTCGCCTACAAGGACGCCCTCTTTTGGATGAATAAAATAAAAAAACGGCGCCTCCAGCGCACGTTCGATACGGATCGATACGTACCGAACGAGGTACCGAACTTCCCACTGCTTCCCACAGTTAGCAAATATATTCGATACGGTTCGATACGTACCGAACGAGGTACCGAACTTCCCACTGCTTGCCACAGTTAGCAAATATATTCGATACGGTTCGATACGTACCGATCCTTCCAAACTTTGCAAACATTATAGACAATTATATTTTGTGCCGAACGCATCGATACGTACCGACTTCCAAACAATTGGCAAACAATACTTTCTGCCATTTATTTGTGTTAAACCGATACGGATCAATACGTACCGATTCTGTCACTTATCAAACATTCGATACGTACCGATTCTCCTAAATATAGCAAACATTTGTACCATTTACGAGTTACCGTTGATACGGATCGATACGTACCGTTTTTCCTTCAATTAGCAAACCCAGTCGATACGGATCGATACGTACCGATTCTCCTAAATACAGCAAACATTTTTCATATTTACTAGTAACCATTGATACGGATCGATACGTACCGATTCTCCGAAATATACCAAACATTTTTACCATTTACTAGTTACCATTGATAAGGATCGATACGTACCGATTCTCCTAAATACAGCAAACATTTTTACCATTTACTAGTTACCATTGATACGGACCGATACGTACCGATTCTGCCACATATCAAAAATATTCGATACAGGTTGATATGTACCGATTCTACCAAATTTAGCAAATATTTCAGTCATTAATTTGTTACAACTGATACGGATCGATACGTACCGTTTTTCCCTCAATTAGCAAACCTAGTCGATACTGATCGATACGTACCAATTTTCTCACACCTTGCTAAAATATTCGATACGGATCGATACGTACCTATACCGATTGATACTCCCAAATTTAGCAAACATTATTTGTCATTTTGTGGTTAAAACTGATACGGATCGATACGTACCGTTTTTTCAACAATTATCAAATCTATTCCATACGAAACGAGACGTACCGATTCTCCCACACTTACCAAACATAGTCGATACGGATCGATACGTACCGATACTTCCAAATATTATTTCTGCCATTTTCTCGTTACCACCGATACGAATCGATACGTACCGATCATGATAACTTACTTTTTTACTGTATCACATTTCCTATTATCATTTAACTGATAAGTTACAATGTTTGTTGATGGAATTAACAAAATACAAGTTTTGTTCAATTGTAATCTGATAACCTTTCGACATACTATCTATATAAAGGTGAAGGCGTCGATACATCGATATGTATCGTTGTACCGAGGCGTATCGACACTGAAACCGGTATTTGTCTCGTTTGAAAAATCGCAAAATCACTTTATTTATACTAAACTATTGTATAGTATTATAATATATCATAATAAAACATATTCGTGTGTAATCCGTTCGGAAATAATGGCTGTAACCCGAGTTGGATGTCGATAAACCAAGGATAAACGGTCGTTAGATTCAAATTTTCCAAGATGGCGTCGATGACGTTCTATTTTATCGAATGCGTCAATTTCATCTCCAACGGTTTTTCATCTCACTCAATCGCTCGTTTAATCTTTCAAATCCCAACTTGAAATCACGTATTACATGTCAGCGACTATCAATCCTCGTTTCGTATCATGTTTTCGTTTGGTTTTCGGGGAAAATTAGGCCGGAAATGGTGGGCACTACTTTCTGTCGCGCACGAATCCAAAATGTCGGATCCGGTTTGGAGAAGGAGACGAGGTCACGTATGTGCGTATATCAATTGAGAACATCGCTTTCCAGTACAAAATGGCTTCCCTTTCCGAATAAATACACGACGTCCAGCAAAACGAAACGCATCAACTTTATTTTCGTAGTTGTTTCGGTGTGAAATATCGGAGAAAAATGGCGGCAACGGCGGGAAAAAGTCGCAAATTTTGGGTGTGGATTCTATTTAGTAAACACCTTTTTAGCCTCCGCCCCAGCTGCGCCCACAATTTGGGTGTGGCCCACAATCGGGGTGGGGGTGGTGAGAGGCGTCCGGTCCCTCCTCCCCAAGGGAGGCCCTTGTACAATGGGTGGGCATTTACGGGCCCAAGCCCTCTTTCGGTTTCCGCCCTTGTGCAAAACGACGGCAACGCCTACAACCATATAAACACCGTTGCCATGGTTACCATCCTACTCGTATATACAGTATAAAAGCGCGCCAACATGGAAGGGGTTATCCGTAAACTACGTCACAATACAATATGTATATTATTCGAGGGGGTCCCACACTTGCCCAAATGGCGTACGGATTTACAAATCTCCAAATCATGCCGTTGATTTTCTTCATTTGTGATTTAATTTTATCATACCACGATTTCTGTGATTTCACACTGATTTCCTTAATTTTACACTGATTTCCTTGATTTAACATTGATTTCCTTGATTTAACTTTGATTTCCTTGATTTAACTTTGATTTCCTTGATTTAACTTTGATTTCCAGAGATTTCCTTGATTTAACATTGATTTAACTTTGATTTCCTTGATTTAACATTGATTTAACTTTGATTTCCTTGATTTAACATTGATTTCCTTGATTTAACACTGATTTCCTAAATTTCAATTGGAAATTTTTGCCTCTATTTTTACTGTTTGCGCACAATAATAACTAAAACAATACAATTTATTGGTTAACATTTGTGATTTGTGCATTTATTTGCAAAGATTTGTATGATTAATTGGATTTGCGTGATTTTTCAGTAATTTGTGCGATTGATAGGATTTGACGTGATTTGCAAGATTTGACATGATTTGTCTGATTTCCTTAATTCCAATTGGAAATTTTTCCCTCTATTTTTACTGATTTATGAATTTATTTGCAAAGATTCGTATGATTTATGGGATTTGCGTGATTTTTCAGTAAATTGTGTGATTCTTCAGCGATTTGTTTGATTGGTGCGATTTATAGGATTTATAGGATTTAACCTGATTTACAAGATTTGACGCATGTACACAATAATAACTAAAACAATACAGTTTATTGGTTAAAATTTGTGTTTTGTGCATTTATTTGCTAAGATTTGTATGATTTATGGGACTTGCGTGATTTTTCAGCCATTTGTGCGATTTATAGGTTTTATAGGATTTGACGTGATTTATAGGATTTGACGTGATTTATAGGATTTAACGTGATTTACAAGATTTGACGTGATTTACAAGATTTGACGTGATTTACAAGATTTGACGTGATTTACAAGATTTGACGTGATTTGTCTGATTTCGCACATTTCAAAAATTTAGTGTCGGACCCCTCGATATTATTCGCATATTATTCCATCCTTTTATTTCATTATCACTGATAACATAGGGGGGTCGTCCATAAATTACGTGAAACTTTTGTTATTTCACCAATAAAAAAATACTCTAATTCCGTAAAATTCTCACTAGGTGGCGCTACTGCATCAAGTTCTTCATACATATACTTCAAAAAGTACTTACATTTAAACACGATATAACAGTATAGGACTCGGTTAATTCGTAAGAGTGAAAATTCGTAAAACGAGTTTTCGTAACTCGGGGGAAATTCGTATTTCCGTGAATGACATTGCGTTTCTCACGTTTTTCCAAGGCTAAATGGGAAAATATTCAGGGTAAGTATGCAACAGACACGTGTTAACTCACTGAACTGAAACATATTCACCTAGTTGGCTTTAAAAAACAAAACAAATCAAAAAATGTGACACATATTCTAAGAAACTCGAGCAGGAAAAAACAAACAAAATGGCGTCATTTCCATTCCATATTCCACCTTCCAACCCCTGTTAAAAATGAGTCAATCCCATCCATGTTTCCATAAAGCAAGGCATAAAGTTTAGCGGACGTGAATGACCTGGAAACTGAGGGAAACAGGTCAGATGTAAGAAATAAGAGACGCCATCTTAGTTTGATTCGATTGCAGCGCCACGCCACCATTAGCGGGAAAATACCCAACTAAATTATTTTTATTTTTTTCCTAAATAAATCTCATTTTTCCTACTAAAAAACGTCAAATAGCAGCAAAAAACATTAGGAATTAGAGTGATAAAACTAGTAATTAACATAGGAATTTGATAAAAGACACTATTGCAGCAATGATTGATTGCAGCGCCCTACTGGCGGGAAAATACCCAACTAACTGATATTAAATTTAAATTTGATTATTTTGCGACTAAAAGCATATAAAAACAAATAAACAAACATTATTTATGTATATTACAATAAGAAAACAAAATAAATAACAGGAAATTAGTTAATAGAAACGATTGCAGCGCCCTACTGGCGGGAAAATGCAGAACTAACCGGTTTTTTCTGCACATTTCTTTAAATTTCCACTAAAAACATGTTAATAATAAATCAAAAATAATGAATTTACATAATATAGTGAGGAAACTGTAATAAATAACGGAAAACAGAAACGATTGCAGCGCCCTATTAGCGGGAAAATGCAGAACTAAATGATTTTACTGTTATTGAATACAAAAAAATTGTATACTGTAATTCTATCAGGGATTGGATCAAAATGGCGTCGTTTTTTGAATGTCCTAACGTTCACTATCAACACATCTGCTGACCCGTATTGCGTGACCGCTAATAACCAAGGTTATTTCCGCTTCACCTGGTTTCCAAAACCATCTGCTAACAAGCCGCTATTGAAAAACCCGGGTTTTTACTCTTTTTGACCAAACTTTATTTTCCCGTTTAACTTTCTTGCACCGCCATTATTGCACGTGCAACTTTCCCCATATATCACCTACGGCGATCTTGCGCGTACTCCATTTCTCGTGCAAGAAAGTTGCACGAAAATTTTATTGCCACGCACATCCATATAGATTTTAAATTAACAAACATTTGATGGGGTTAAAGTTGTTTAAAATTGGTTTAAATAACGATTAATAGTTACCGGAATGGATGAGTGACGTAATGGAATAATTAATTAACGCCACCTAGCGGATTAATTACGGATTACATACAGAAACAGAAAAAAACTGAAGAAAATTGAATAAAAAGTTCATTAAAATCACGGAAAATGGCGATTAATCTGTTCAAAAATAAGTATTTAATGAAGATAATACAAGAATAAGTTGATGTCTATCATTACTGTGAGGAATATCGAAGGATAAACCCGAGGAAAAACCAGATTTCCGTTGAAGAATGAAAAAAAAATGGATGACCGCAACCGCTACCGCTCCCGAAAACACGCACAGCGCCGTTTTCTCGTTCGAAACAAGCAGCCAATCACGTGCCACCGATTAAATAGATACAAAACTAACGAAAATATGTCGAATTATTAGTTTTTAGCGGGAAATTAATGCGGATGCTTGATTAAAATGTAGTTTGAAAGCCGTGAATGACGCTAATAAACTGCGCAGTTTGTCCGTTATTTTGCGCGGGAGAAAAATATCAATGCGCGTCATCAAATAGTTCCACTGTGTATCGAACGCGTATCGAACGCGTACCGAGGCGTATCGAACGCGTATCGAAAGGCGGAAAAAGCGAAATAGCGGCTGAAAAATAAGCAAATTCAAGGTGTTGGTTGAAGGTTTTCGTAGACGCCCACTGGACATTGAGGTTAGAGTCTGTCACACCCAGTCCCCATTGAGACCGACCACTAAAATGTCTACAAGCGCACTCATTGGTGGGTGGGAGGTACAAACAAC